>JBIIJJ010000057.1:0-8654 GCA_044233875.1 Miltoncostaeaceae bacterium
GGCCCCGCATGGGCAAGGAGATGCCCGCGATGGCCGAGGCCGTGGCGGCCCTCGACCCCACGGCCACCGTGCAGGCGCTTGACGCCGGCGAGTCGGTGACGGTCACCGTGGCGGGCCGCGATGAGGTACTGACCGACGACGACTTCCTGCGCGAGGTGCGCCCCAGCGAGGGCTACGCCGTGGCCGAGGGCGGCGCGCTCGCCGTGGGCCTGGCCACGGAGATCACGCCCGAGCTCGAGCGCGAGGGCCTGGCCCGCGACCTCGTGCGTGCCATCCAGAACGCCCGCCGGGGAGCCGACCTCAAGGTGGAGGACCGCATCGTGCTGCACCTCGATGGATCGGGACGCATCCGCGAGGCCATCGACGAGCACCGTGCGTGGATCGCGGGCGAGGTGCTGGCCAGCGAGCTCACCGTGGGCCACGGGGTGCCCTTCACGCCGCTGCACCGGGAGGACGGCGAGATCGACGCCGAACCGGTTGCCATATCCTTGGCACGGGCATGAGCACCTTTCCCCTTCCCGCACGCACGCCCGCCGTGGTGCACCCGTGGGCGCCGCGGTTCGCGCAGGCCATCACGGGCCTGCTGTGCCTCGAGGCCGTGCTGTTCCAGACGCAGGCCGTGGTGGTGGTGGCCGCGGTGTTCATCGCACTCGCCCTCATCGGCCCGCGCTGGTCGCCGGTGGCCTACCTGTTCGCGCTGCTGCCGGCGCGCCCCGCCGAACTCGAGCCGTCCAAGCCCGTGCGGTTCGCCCAGTGGATCGCCCTGGTCATGCTGGCCGTGGCCATCGTGCTGCTCTACGCCGGCCTGAGCCTCGCCGGCTGGATCGTGACCGGCATGGTGGCGGCCGTGGCGCTGTTCTCGGCCATCAGCGGCATCTGCATCGGGTGCATCGCCTGGAAGCAGATCGCCCGCCGCGCGGGATCGGCCCACGACCTCAAGAAGGCCTTCGACCTGCAGGGCGACGGACCGTGGCTGCTGGTGGTCACCGCGCCCAACTGCCCGCGTTGCCCCGCGGCAAAGCAGGCCATCCACGACGCCGCGCGCGGCCGCGCGGTGGTGGACATCGACCTCGATGAGCACCCCGAGGCGGGCGCCCTTCCCATTTGGAGCGTGCCCGCCGGCATCATCATCGAGCAGTCCGGCGACGTGGGCCTGGTGAAGACCGGCCGCATCGGCGCCCCCGAGGCCGCCGAGCTGGTGACCGCCCTGGGCTGAGCCGGCTAGGCCTTCTCGCGGATCTTGATTGAGAGGTCCACGTCGCCGCGTACGCGGCGCCAGCACTCGTACGGGTCGACGCCGGCCTTCTCGCAGATCTCCTCCAGGCGGTTGAGCATGCGCACGTCGGGCAGCAGCATGCCCACCACCTCGCCGTCGGCCATGGTGAGCTGCACGCCCTCCTCGCCCTCCACGTCGACGAGCCCCATCTTCGCGAACGGCTGCACCGTGCGAAGGCTGAAGTACATCGGCGGCATCGGCCTGTCGTCGCTCATGGATCCTCCGGGTGGGTGGTCGATCGCCGGCAGGCGATGCGATCGAAGGCTACGCCACGACGGAGTGGGAACGTACGGTTAAGTGCCTGGCACCGGGTCAGGCGAGGAAGTCGGCCAGGGCCTTTCGCAGCTTCTTCTCGGAGGGGGCGCCCGTGATGCGCCTGGCCTCCTGGCCACCCTGGAACACGATGAGGGTCGGCAGCGACAGCACGTCGTGCCGGGCCGCCGCCGCCGGGTGGGCCTCCACGTCGAGCGCCACCACCTTCAGCGTGCCGGCGTTTTCGCCCGCCAGGGCCTCGACCACCGGCGAGAGCTTCTTGCACGGCGTGCACCACGGGGCCCAGAAGTCCACCAGCACCGTGCCCTGCGCCCCGATGACCTCGCGGTCGAAGTCGGCGTCGGTGAGCGCGGGCACCCCGGGGGCGTCGGTCAGGACTTGATCTCCACGGGCATGCCCACCGCCACCTGCTCGTAGAGCTCCTCGACGTCGGGCATGTGCATGCGCAGGCAGCCATGGCTGGCGGCCGTGCCGATGGAGTAGTCGGCGGGGGTCCCGTGTATGCCGATGGCGGGCGCCGAGGTGCCGATCCACCGGGTGCCAAGCGGGTTGCCCGCGCCGGGCGGGATGGGGCCGAGGCCCTCTGCCCAGGGTGAGTCGGGCGGGTTCCATGTGGGGTTCTTCTGCTTGGTCACGATCCTGTACGTGCCCGTGGGCGTGGGGTACTCGGCGGTGCCCACGGCCACGCGGTAGGTCTTGACCTTCTTGCCGTTGCGCTCGAGCACCAGCGTGCGCGTGGAGATATCAACGGTGATCTTGCCCACCAGCGCGCGCAGCGTGCGGGCATCGACCTTGCCGTTCACCTTCAGCTTGTACTTGCGCTGGTACTTCTCCACGGCCTTGATGGTCTTGGCGTCGTACTTGCCCGTGGACCCGCCCTTCCACATGCCGGCCTGGCCCAGGCGTTCCTGCAGCTGGCTCACATCGGCGCCCACCGCGCCCTTCATCAGCTGTGACGCCCCGAACTCCGACGAGGTGTCCACGAATGAGGTGAAGGTCTGGCGCGCCACGTTGCCGCCGGGGTCACGCACCCACACGGTGATCTCGTTCTTCCCCTCCGCCAGCTTGCCGGGGGCGAGCGCGAAGCGCTTGCCCGACACCGTGAGCGTGGGGCCACCATCGCCCGCGGCCTTGACGTCGGACGTGGCGGTCTTGCCGCCGACGGCGTCGGACCCCTTGAGCACCGGGATCTGCTGGCCGTTGATCTTGGCGCCGAAGAGGAGGTCGCGGGGCTTGTCGCCGCCCACGCGCCCGTAGATGACCGGGGCCGAGGTGGTGGTGAGCTTGATCAGCTTCTTGGTGCCGCCCAGCGTGAGCGTGGGCATGCGGGTGTCCACCACAAGCTTGCGCTTCCTGGTGGTGGTGTTGCCCGCGGGGTCGGTGGCGACGAACGTGACCGTGGTGCGGCCCTCGGCCAGCCGGCCCTGCGTGGCCCATGCGCCCGTGGTGGCGTCGGCCTGCGCGGTGGCCGTGCCACCCTCCCACGACACCTCCACGATGCTGCCGGGCTCTGCGGTGCCGGCGAAGCGCACGTCGCGCGTGTTGGCGCCGCCCCCAAGGGGCTCGTTCACCTTGAGCGCGGGCGGCTTGGTGTCGACCCTGAAGGTCCACTCGGCGGACACCCCGCCCGAGAACAGGTTGTCGGACGTGTACGACACCGCCATCGTGTGCGGGCCGTCCTTGAGGTTGGGCGCGTTCACCACCAGGCCGTCACCCGCGCCCGCCACCTTGTCGGTCACGTCGGTGCCGTCGATGGTCACCTTGAGGTTGCCCATCACGCCCGAGGTGGTGGCCACCACGATGGGGCGCTTGGCCGGCGAGATCGAGCCCCCGGCCGTCGGCTGCAGTGGGTCCACGACCGGGCGCGTGGTCCACTGCACCACGAGGAATGCCGCGAGCAGACCCACCGCGACGATGCCCGTGGAGATCACCGCGATCAGCCCACTACGTGTTCCCAGTACCCGCATGTCCTCCGAAGCCCCGGCCGCTGGTTGCGGACGTTATCAGCCGCCCCCACCGCGAATTCGCCATGCCCCGGCGCATTCCGCGCACGATGTTCCGGTGGAACAGACGGCCCGCCGGGCTCAGGCCGCGAGCTGCTCCATCAGGGCCCGCACGCCGTCGGTTCCGTGCACCGTGACATCCGCCGCCCGTCTCACGGAGGGGTCCACCTCGGGGCCGTCGGCCACCACGCAGTGCGCCACGTCGATCTCGCCGGCCCCGCGCATCTCGCGCATCTCGCGCCAGGCATCGGCGTCGGTGTGGTCGTCTCCCACGTAGAGCACCCGCCGCGCACCGGCGGCGGTCACCAGTGCCCGCAGCGCCGTGCCCTTGTGGGCGTCCACGTCGGGGATGAGCTCGAGGATCATCTTGCCGTCGCGGGTGCGCAGGCCCGCGGCCATGGCGGCGGGCTGCACCTCGGCCCGGAGCCACCGGCCCGTGGCATCGGAATCAGGTGCCTCGCGGTAGTGCAGGCTGACCGATGCGCCCTTGTCCTCCATCCAGGCGCCGCGGGCGGCCAGGGCGTCGGGCGAAAGCGACTCGACGAAGCGCCTGAGCGTGCCCACCGGCCCCGCGGCCTCGGGAACCATGTGGGCCTCGCGCCCCGGTTCGGCCACCTCGAGGCCGTGGTTTCCCCCGCGGGCGATGCCGGGCACCGGCACCATGCGGTCGACGTCCGCGAGCGCGCGGCCGCTGATGGCGCCCACCAGCAGGTAGCGCCCGGCCAGTTGACCCAAGAGCGCCAGCACGTCATGCGGAACCTGCGCATCGGCGGCGTTCGGAACGATCGGCGCCAGCACCCCATCGATGTCGAACAGCAGCGCCGATGAGGCGGGGTGGTCCCGGAGGTCGCTGATGAGGTCACCCACTGAGGGTCACGCTAACACCGCCGCGGGTGTACCTTCCAAAGCAGTCCCCCGGCCAGAAACCGCAGATTGGGAGCCACGAATGGCAGCCACTCCCGTGCAGACAGATGCTCCGCCCGTGCGCAGGCCCCGCGGGCGCCCGCGTGACCCGCGCGTGGAGGGCGTGGTGCTCGGCGCCACCCGCGACCTGCTGCTCGAGCGCGGCTTCGGCGGGCTCACCATCGCCTCCGTGGCCGACGCCGCCGGAGTGGGCAAGGGCACCATCTACCTGAGGTGGCCCGACAAGGAGTCTCTCGTGGTGGCCGCGCTGGCCGACGTGTGGACACCCGTGGGGGATCCCGGCACCGGTTCCCTGCGCGGCGACCTGCTCTCGGTGACACGCACCATCACCAACCAGCTCAACGGCACGCCGGGCAAGCTGTTCGTGGCGGTGCTCGGCGAGATGACCCGCCACCGGGAACTGCGTGCCATGTGGAAGGCGAACGTCGTCGACCCGTGGCAGGCGCTGTTCGCGGCCATCTTCACGCGGGGCGTGGAGCGCGGAGAGATGCGCGCAGGCATCGATTTCGTCACGGCAATCGATGCGCTGCTGGGGCCCATCCTGAGCACCGTCAGCACCCGGGGGCAGAAGGTCACGGCAGCGCAGGCCGAGACCTTCGTCGACATCTTCCTGAACGGCGTTTCCGCCTAGGGCCCGGCGCCCCTAGGGGATGATGAGCGCGCGGGCGGCGCCCGCGCAGAGGTCGAGAAGCGGCTGCGCCCAGATGGCCAGGCCGATCACCGCGACCGCGCCCGCCACGGCCACGGCGGCCACCGAGCGGGGCACCTGCAGGCGGCGCTCCTCGCGCACGCCGTCCGGGGCCGGTGACCACATCACGATGGCCACGCGCAGGTAGTAGACCACGCTGATCACGCTGGCCACGGCGGCCACGATGGCCAGCCACGACATGCCGGCGTCAACGGCCGCGCCGAACAGCAGGAACTTGCCCACGAAGCCGGCCAGCGGGGGGAAGCCCGCAAGCGAGATCATCGCGATGGTCATGACCACGCCGGCCCACGGGCGCTGGCGCCCGTAGCCGGTGAACGACTCGAGCATGTCGCCGTCCTCCACCTCGCGCTCGCGCAGAACCACCAGGGCGAACGCCGCGAGGGTCATGGCCACGTAGGCGAACAGGTAGTAGATGAGCGCCTCGGCGCCGGCCAGGGTGCCCACGGCCACGCCCATCAGCAGGTAGCCCGCCTGGGCGACGCTCGACCAGGCCAGCATGCGCTTGATGTTGCGCTGAACCAGTGCGCCCACGTTGCCCACCACCATGGTCACCACTGCCAGCGCCCCGATGAGCGCGCGCCAGTCGCCCGATGCCTGGCTGGTGGCCCCGGTGAACAGCAGCAGGAACGCCCCCATGGCCGCGGCCTTGGTGCCGGTGCTCATGAAGGCGGTGACCGGGGTGGGGGCGCCTTCGTACACGTCGGGCGTCCACATGTGGAACGGCACTGCGCTGGCCTTGAAGCCCAGCGACACCACGATCAACGCGATGGCGGCGATGAGCAGCGGCTGGTCGGTGAGGCCGTCGACGGTCGTCAGCCGCTCGGCGATGCCCGGGAGCGAGGTGGTGCCCGTGACCCCGTACAGCAGGGCGAATCCGTAGATGAGCAGCGCCGTGCCGATGGATCCCGTGATGAGGTACTTGATGCCGCTCTCGAGCGACCGCTCGCGGGCCACCTCGATGGCGCACAGGATGTACAGCGACACCGAGAGCAGCTCGATGCCGAGGAACAGCGTGATGAGGTCGCCGCTCATCACCGTGAGCATCATGCCGGTGGCGGCCGCCAGCACCAGGCCGGTGAACTCAGGCCTCCGGCCGGCCGCGGCGGGCTCGCCCCATGCCAGCAGCAGTGCGGCCAGGGTGGCGAGCAGGATGATCCACGTCATGAGCAGGCTGAAGCGGTCGATGCGCAGCTCGCCGTAGAAGGCGATCTGGCGCTCGCCCCACTGCGCCACCGTGATGGCCAGAGTGGCCACGATGCCCCCGAACGCCATCCACTCGGGCAGGCGGCGCATTGCCGTGGGCAGTGGCACCACGGCGAGCACGAATGCCAGCACCGTGATGGCGCTCATCACGTAGATGGTGAGCCCTGCGGATGCGTTCACGGGCGGGCCTCCGCGGCCGGGCGCACGGCGGCCATGCGGTCTTCCTGCGCCTGCGCCACCTGGGCAGGCAGCAGGGCGAGGTCGGTGCTCGATCGCGTGGTGCTCACGATGCTCGCGGGCCACACGGCGATCCACACCATCATGAGGATGAGGGGCACCAGGATGATTGCGTCGCGCGCGCGCATCTCGGTGGCGCGGCCGTCGTCCTGCACGCCGCGCACCGGGCCGTTCATGGTGCCCTGGTACATGCGCAGCATGTACACGGCCGCGTAGATCACGCCGAGCATGGCGATCACGGCCATCCAGGCGTACTCGTTGAACACCCCGCCGAGGATGAAGAACTCACCCACGAATGCGTTGGACCCGGGCAGCGCCAGCGCCGCCATGGTCACGAACAGGAATGCCACCGCCAGGCGCGGAGCGCCCTTGGCCAGGCCGCCCAGGCGGTCGATGTCCTCGGTGCCCGTGCCGCGTGCCAGCAGCATCACCACCACGAAGGCGGCGGCGGCCACGATGCCGTGGTTCACCATCTGCAGCACGGCGCCCTGCGCCGCCATGCGGTCGAGCACGATGATGCCCAGCACGATGAATCCCAGGTGCGCCACGCTCGAGTAACCCACGAGCAGCCGCATGGTGGGCGCTCGCCAGGCGAGCAGCGATCCGTAGATGATGCCCACCAGCGCCAGGATGCCCAGCGGCACGATGAAGTTGCCGAAGCCCTCCGGGTACACCGGCACGCCCACGCGCAGCAGGCCGTACACGCCGGCCTTGCTCATGACGGCGGCCAGCAGGATGGTGACCACGATGGGCGCCTGCGAGTACACGCGCGGCAGCCAGCCGTGGAAGGGCCAGAGGGGGATCTTGATGGCGAACGCCAGCAGGAACCCGGCCAGCAGCACGCTGCTGGTCACCTCTCCCAGCGGCACTCCCTGCAGGTCGCGGATGAGGAACGACAGGTTGCCCGTCTGGTCGGCCGCCAGCACGCCCGTGGCCACGATGCTCACCAGCATCAGCAGCGATCCCACCATGGTGTAGACCACGAACACCATGCCCGCGCTCCTGCGCTCGGCGCCGCCCCAGTTCCAGATGAGCAGCGCGAACGGGATGAGCATGAACTCCCAGAACACGTAGAAGAGGATGAGGTCGCCGGCGGTGAAGAGCCCCAGCAGCCCGGCCTCGGCCAGCATGATGAGCCCCAGGAACACCGGCGCCCGGTTGTCGGGCAGCCGCTGGCACGCGGCGATGACCCCGAGGGTGAAGATGACGGTGGTGAGCATCACCATCCAGAGGGAGATGCCGTCCACGCCGACATCCCACGACACGCCCACCGAGCTGATCCAGTCGAGGTGGTCCACCTGCTGCAGCACGGCGGCGTCGCTGTCGAACCGCGCGAGGATCACCACCGAGATGGCCAGCGTCACCACCGTGGCGCCGAGCGCCAGGGTGCGCGCCAGCGCGCGCTCGGCAGAGGGCACCAGCATCAGCGCCACCGAGGCCACCAGCGGCACCAGTATGAGCAGGCTCACCCAGGGCATCAGGCGCCGCCCGCCACGACGAGGGCGATGACGATGCCGGCGAGCGACAGGCCGAGCACCATCCAGAACACGTACGAGCGCACGAGGCCGCTCTGCGATGCGCTCACCACCCGGGCGGTGTCACGCACCAGCGTGGTGGTGCCGGTGATGAGCCCCTGCGGGCCGGCGGGCTCCACCTTGGTGAGCATGACGTCGGCCACCTCGCGCGAGGGGTCCACCAGGATGTCGTCGTAGGCCTCGTCGAAGCGCCAGGCGTCGCGCATCACGCCGCGCGGGCCCTGCGCGATGCGCGCCAGGCGGATGCGCCGCTCGGGGTCGGCCCCGAACAGCCACCAGGCCAGTGCGATGCCGGCGATGGCCATGACCACCGCCACGCTCATGGTGATGACCTCGGCGGTGTGCGTGGGCGTGATGATCTCGGGCCCGGTGCCGAGCACGGGGTCGAGCCAGTCGCCGATGCCGGTCCAGCCGAAGGGCACCTGCAGCCAGCCGCCCACGATGCTGAGGATGCCCAGGATCACCACGGGCACCGACATCCACCAGCGCGAGGG
>JBIIJJ010000003.1:0-30246 GCA_044233875.1 Miltoncostaeaceae bacterium
ACCTCGTAGCGCTCCTTGAGCCCGCGCAGGATCGCCACGGCGTCCTCCACCGACGGCTCGCCGACCATCACCGGCTGGAAGCGCCGCTCGAGTGCCGGGTCCTTCTCGATGTACTGGCGGTACTCGTCGAGCGTCGTTGCGCCGACCGCCCTCAGCTCACCACGGGCGAGCATGGGCTTCAGCAGGTTCGCCGCGTCGACGGCGCCCTCCGACTTGCCGGCGCCCACGATGGTGTGCAGCTCGTCGATGAAGAGGACGATCTCGCCCTCGGCGTCGGCGATCTCCTTGAGCACGGCCTTGAGGCGGTCCTCGAACTCGCCGCGGTACTTCGACCCCGCGATGAGGCTGCCGATGTCGAGCGAGATGACGCGCTTGCCCAGGAGGCCCTCGGGAACGTCACCGTCGACGATGCGCTGCGCGAGTCCCTCCACGATGGCGGTCTTGCCCACGCCGGGCTCGCCGATGAGCACCGGGTTGTTCTTGGTGCGGCGCGACAGCACCTGGATTACCCGGCGCACCTCCTCGTCGCGCCCGATCACCGGGTCGAGCTTGCCCTGCGCCGCAGCCACGGTGAGGTCGCGCCCGTACTTCTCGAGCGCCTGGTACTTCTCCTCGGGGTTGGGGTCGGTCACGCGGGCGCTGCCACGCACCTCGCGCAGGGCGGTCATGAGCGAGTCACGGGTGACCCCGTTCTGCTCCATGGCCTGCCTGGCCGGGCCGGCCTCGTCGACCAGCGCGAGCAGCAGGTGCTCGGTGCTGATGTACTCGTCGGTGAGGGCTTCGGCCTCCTGGCCGGCGCGGCGCACCAGCGCCTTGAACGACGGCGAGAACTCCACGGTCACGCTGGCCCCGCTGACGGTGGGGCGAGCCTCGACCGCGGCCTGGGCCGCAGCGCGGAGCGCCGCCGGGTTGGCACCGGCGCGCTCCACGATCGGCTGCACCACGCCCTCCGGCTGGTCGAGCAGGGCGAGCAGCAGATGCTCGGGCTCGACCAGCTGGTTGCCCCGCGTCTCCGCGAGGGACTGGGCTGCCCCGAGGGCCTCTGCGGCGCGCTCAGTGGGCTTGTCTACGGGCATTAAGAGGACCTCCTCGGGTCTCGTGAATCTGTGTCGCGGGGCACCGGACGGAGCCCCACGGGAATTACGTGCTTCACGCGCACCGCCGGCGGACCCGCCTGGCGGCGCACGTGGACGATCTCGGTTGACATTGCGCGCCGCGCGGCATCGGCCTCGCGGCGGTGCTCGGCAACCCGGGCCTCCACCTCGCGCTCGAGCTCACGCACCCGCGTCACGGCGGCCTCGAGCTTCTGCTCCAGGTCGAGCACGCGCTCGATGCCGGCCAGGTTCAGGCCGCTCTCGCCGAGGGACTGGATGCGACGAAGGCGCATGAGGTCGGCCTGCGAGTAGAGGCGCGTGCGTCCCTTGGTGCGCCCCGGCTGCACGAGGCCGCGGCGCTCGTACATGCGCAGCGTCTGCGGGTGCATGCCGGCCATCTCGGCAGCCACGCCGATCATGAAGACGGGCCGCGTGTCGTCACGCATACTCATCGGAACAGCTTCTCCCGGGGGTCAGCGGTGTCGAGCGCGGCGAAGGCCTCGAGGGCCTCCTTCTGCTCATCGGTGAGCGACGACGGCACCGACACCCGCAGCTTGGCGAGCAGCGATCCGCTGCCCGAGCCGTTGAGCTTGGGCGCGCCCTTGCCCGGCACCCGCAGCGTGCGGCCATCCTGGCTGCCCGCGGGCACGGTGATCTTCACCTTGCCGTCGAGCGTGGGCACCTCGATCTTCGCCCCGAGCGCCGCCTCGCTGAAGGTGACGGGCACCTCCACCACGAGGTCGTCGCCCTTGCGGGTGAACACCGGGCTCGGCATGACGCGCGTGATCACGTGCAGGTCGCCCGACGGGCCGCCGCGCATGCCGGCGCCGCCCTTGCCCTTCAGCTTGATGCGGGTGCCGTCCTTGGCACCGGCCGGGATGCGCACGCGAATGCGCCGCTCGGCCGAGCGAACGCCCGTGCCGCGACACTCCGGACAGGGGTCCTCGATGATCGTGCCGGCGCCCCCGCAGTCGGGACACGCCTCGGGAATCGAGAAGCCGCCGATGTCCCGGCCCACCTGGCCCCGGCCATCGCACGTGGTGCACAGGCGCGGGCTGGTGCCGGGCCTGGCGCCCGACCCCGCGCATGTGGCGCACGCCTCGGTCTTCTCGAGAGTCACCGGGACCTCGGCACCGGACATCGCCTGGTCGAACGACAGCGTCACCTCGACCTCGAGGTCCTGGCCGCGCCGGGCACCGCCCGGCTGGCCACGGCCGCCACCGCGGCGACCGCCGCCGCCGAACATCGACCCGAAGATGTCGCCCAGGTCGCCGAAGCCACCGGCACCGCCGCCCGCGCCACCGCCGCCGAAGCCTCCGCCCGCGCCCCCGCCCATGCGGGCGAACTGGCGCTCGGCGTCGTACTCGCGGCGCTTCTCGGCGTCGGACAGCACGTCGTTCGCGTGCGAGACCTCCTTGAACCGCTCCTCAGCGGCCGGGTCATCCGGGTTGGCGTCCGGGTGGTACTTGCGTGCCAGCGCGCGGTAGGCCTTCTTGATGGCCTCGTCGTCCGCGTCTTCCGCCACGCCGAGGACCGCATACAGGTCCTTGTCGTTCAGCTCGGTCCCCCTCCCTGAGACACCACCACGCGTGCGGGCCGGATGACGGCGTCGGACATCCGGTAGCCACGCTCCACCACTGCCACGAGGGTGCCCTCGGGATGCGCCGGCGACGGCAGGCTCTGCACGGCCTCGTGCACGTTGGGGTCGAACACCTCACCCTCGGCGGCGGGGATCTCCTGCACCCCGCGTCCGGTGAGCAGCGCGCCAAGCTGCTGGCGCACCATGTCCACCCCGGCAACGATGCCGGCAGCGCCCTCATCGCCTGCGACCACGAGGGCCTCGAGGGCCCGCTCGAGGTTGTCGAGCACGGGCAGGAGCTCACCCACGAGGTCACGCACGCCGGCCTCGGCCAGAAGCGGTCGCTCGCGCTCCACGCGCTTGCGGTAGTTGTCGAAATCGGCCCGGGTGCGCTGCAGCTGGTCGAGGTAGTCGTCCCGCTCCGCGCTCACCCGCGCCAGGTCGTCATTCGTGTCCTGCTCGTTCGCGCCGTTCCCCTCGGGGCCCTCGGCGCCCGCCTGCTCGGCGGGCACCTCGGGCTCCTCGGGGGCGACGTCCGTGTTGGTCGGCTCGGTCAAGGTTCGTCACCTAGGCCTTGTTGGCCGGCTCGTCCTCGTCGATGACCTCGTAGTCGGCGTCCTCCACCGTCTCCTCGCCGCCGTCACCGGCGCCCTGCTGGTCTGCCGCAGCGCGCTGGTACACCTGCTCGGACACCTTGTGGAGGGCCTCGGTCACCTTCTCGGTCGCCGCGTCGATGGATGCGGCGTCCTCACCCGACTGGCTCTCGCGAGCCGCCTGGATGGCCGACTCGAGCTCTGCCTTGAGGGCCTCATCGACCTTGTCGCCGTGGTCCTTCAGCTGGCGCTCGGCCTCGTTCACACGGGCCTCGCTCTGGTTGCGGGCGTCGGCCAGCGCACGGAGGCGCTTGTCCTCGTCGGCGTGGGACTCGGCCTCGTCAACCATCTGCTTGACCTCGTCATCCGAGAGACCGGACGAGCTCTTGATCTCGATCTTCTGCTCGTTGCCGGTGCCGCGATCCTTCGCGGACACGTGCACGATGCCGTTGGCGTCGATGTCGAACGTGACCTCGATCTGCGGCACGCCGCTCGGCGCCGGCGGGATGCCGGTGAGGCTGAAGCGGCCCAGCGTGCGGTTGAACGAGGCCATCTCGCGCTCGCCCTGCAGCACGTGGATCTCCACCTGGCTCTGGTTGGCCTCCGCAGTGGAGAACACCTCGCTCTTCTTGGTGGGGATGGTGGTGTTGCGCTCGATGAGGCGCGTGAACACGCCGCCCTTGGTCTCGATGCCCAGGCTCAGCGGGGTGACGTCGAGCAGCAGCACGTCCTTCACCTCGCCGGCCAGCACACCGGCCTGGATGGCGGCGCCCACGGCCACGACCTCGTCAGGGTTCACGCCCTTGTGGGGGTCCTTGCCCGTGAGCTCCTTCACGCGCTCCTGAACGGCAGGCATGCGGGTCATGCCGCCAACCAGCACGACGTGCTCGATGTCGGAGCCCGAGACGCCGGCGTCCTGCAGTGCCTGCTTGGTGGGCCCCTCGAGGCGCTGCAGCAGGTCGTGCGTGAGCTCCTCGAACTTGGCGCGGTTGAGCGACAGGTCCAGGTGCTTCGGACCCGAGGCATCCGCGGTGATGAACGGCAGGTTGATCTGCGCGCTCGTGGTGGTGCTGAGCTCGATCTTGGCCTTCTCAGCGGCCTCGTAGAGGCGCTGCAGGGCCATGGCGTCCTGGCTCAGGTCGATGCCCTGGCTGGCCTTGAACTCGGCCACCATCCAGTCGACCACGGCCTTGTCGAAGTTGTCGCCGCCCAGGTGGTTGTCGCCGTTGGTGGACTTCACCTGGAAGACGCCGTCGCCGATCTCGAGGATCGACACGTCGAACGTGCCGCCTCCGAGGTCGAACACGAGGATCGTCTGCTCGCTCTCCTTGTCGAGCCCGTAGGCCAGCGCGGCCGCGGTGGGCTCGTTGATGATGCGCTTCACCTCGAGGCCGGCGATGGTGCCGGCGTCCTTGGTGGCCTGGCGCTGGGCGTCGTTGAAGTACGCGGGCACGGTGATGACCGCGCCGTCCACCTCATCGCCCAGGAACGCCTCGGCGTCCTGCTTCAGCTTCTGCAGGATCATCGCGCTGATCTCCTGCGGCGACCACTCCTTGTCGCCGGCCTTCACGCGCACGTCGCCGCTCGGCCCGGGCACGACCTCGTAGGGCACGATGGTCTGCTCCTCCGACACCTCGCTGGTGTCGCGGCCCATGAAGCGCTTGACGCTGAAGACGGTGTTCTGCGGATTGGTCACGGCCTGGCGGCGCGCGACGGCGCCCACGAGGCGCTCGCCGGACGGCGTGAATGCGACGACCGACGGGGTCGTGCGACCGCCCTCCGCGTTGGGGATGACCTCGGGCTCGCCGCCCGTGAGCACGGCCATGGCCGAGTTGGTGGTGCCGAGATCGATGCCGATCGTCTTACCCATGGAAAAAGATGCCTCCTGAAAGCAGTTTGGTTCGAATACGAGTGGTATCCAACAACATGAGTCAACCCATATCAAGTCATCTGCGTTATGACTTCGTAAGGCCCAAACCCCGGTGCCAGGCACTTAACCGTGCGTCACGCAATGCGCACGCGCCGGTTAAGTGCCTGGCACCGGGGTCCCAAACGCGAAAGGGCCCGCTGAGCGGGCCCTTTCTGTGCTGCTGTGCGCCCCGTATTGCGGAGCGTGCGCCTTCCGTGCGCGGCCTAGAGCATGCCGGCGGGCGGGCCGTCCTTCTCGCGGTCCTTCCCGAAGCCGGAGCGCTGCAGAAGCGCCCATCCGGCCGGCAGCAGCGCCGCGGCGAAGACCAGCTTGAGGGCGTCGCCGAAGACGAAGGGCTCGAAGCCGAAGGTCCAGGCCTGGGCCCAGCCGAAGGCGGCGTCGGCACCCGGCGGCGTCCAGCCCGCAAGCCATGGCAGGCCGATGGCGTAGATGATGACGTTGCCCAGCAGCAGGGCCAGGATCATCGGCACCACGCGGCGATCGGCGCCGCGCGCGCAGAGCCAGCCCACCACGGCCGCGGCCACGATGAAGCCGACGATGTAGCCGCCCGTCGCACCGGTGATGACATCCCAGCCACCGGACTGGTCGGTGAACACCGGCGCCCCAAGGGCACCGATGGCGAAGTACACGGCCAGTGCAAGCGCGCCGCGGAGGGCACCGAGCACGCCGCCGACGAGCAGCACGGCGAGGGTCTGGCCCGTGAACGGTACCGGGTACCAGGGGATGGAGATCTGGGCCAGCAGCGACACGAAGGCCGTGCCGGCGAGGATCAGGAGGATGTCGCGGGTGAGCGTGCCTGCCCTGCTCTGCCCGCGGGGGACGACGCGATCGATGATCGTCCCGTAGCGCACTGCGTGCATTCGGTGGAACTCCTTCGGGAAACCTGTGTCCCGGCGATGTTACCGATGGCGTGACAGGCGGGGACCGCCGCACCCGTGGCATACACTCAGGCCGTGGCTACCGAGTCTGCCAGCGGAATCAGCGGGGGCATCGACCAGCTCAGGAACGGGCTGATCGAGGTCGCCAGCGTGATCGTAGGCCAGGTGGAGCGCGCCGTGGACGCCTGGGAGACCCAGGACCACGCGGAGGCCGCCGAGGTCATCGCCGGTGACGACGAGGTGGACTTCCGTTGCAAGGAGCTCGAGCGCCTGGCGTTCGACCTCGTGCTGCTGCAGGCGCCCAAGGCACACGATCTGCGCCTGATCCATGCCGGCCTCATCATCACCGTGGCCCTGGAGCGCGTGGGCGACCTCGCCGTGGCCATCGCCCACCGGGTGGAGGCCATGGAGCCGTCGCGCCCCATCCCCGAGGTGGACGCCCTGCTCAAGCGCATGGAGCCCCGTGCCATCAGCGCGCTGTCACAGAGCGTCCAGGCCTTCGCCCGCGAGGACACCGGCCTGGCGATCGTGGCGAAGTCCGACGCGCGGAGCGTGCAGGATCTCCTCGAGGGCGTCATGCAGGCCGCCGGCCACCACGCCGCCGACCAGGACAGCGCTCCTTGGCTCGCCAATGCCGTGCTGCTCGCCCGGCACCTCGAGCGGGTGTCGAACAACGCCGCCGAGATCTCCGGCCGCGTGAGGTTCGTCGCCGAGGGCGGCGACCCGGTCTAAGCCGAGCCGCCGCCCCGTGACGATCAGTCGCGGGTCAGGCGACTAGCACTGCACCACGAGGTTGAACGCGGCGGCGGCCTGTCCGCCCGATGCTGCCGTGCCCGCGGCGTTGGCCCCGTTGTTGTTGCCGCCGATGTAGGTGGTGACGACGACCTGGGTGTTCTGGGTACCCGGCGCGATCGTGGCGAAGCCACCATTGTCGAGCCCGGTTCCGGGGCCGAAGGTCTGCACGTTGGCGACCGGCGCACACTGGCTGATGTTGGTCGGGAACGTCACCGTGTAGGTGGAGGTACCGGCCTTGGCAGCCGTCACAGTGACTCCGCTGGTCGCGCGCTCCACGGCACCGGCCTGCGAGATGACCGCGAAGTACGACGGACTGGAAAGCTTCGCCGGCGTCACGGCCTGGTTGGCGATCTGCGCCGTGGTCCAGCCCTGGCCCGAGCCGGTCACCTTGCTGAGCGGCGTCACGCCGTTCGCGCCGGTGTTGGCGGAATCCGACGCCGTGGTGCGGATGGGCGCCAGGTAGTTGAGCGCCGAGTTCGAGCGGCGCACGGCGGCCTGTGAGATGCGCTGGTTGATGAGAAGCTGCTGACTGGTGGTGGTGCCATTCTCGGACGCAGCCGTGCCGCTGCCCACGAGAATGGCCGCAGTGCCGAGAACCGCGGCCGATGCGATGAGGTACGGGGTGATCTTCACGGGAGTTCCTCCGAGGTTGGGTCCGTGACGCAGCCGACCATATGCCCCGCGGCGGGGGATAACCCGAAGCCCTTACACAATCCTTGCCGCCGATTGCAGGATGTCCCTGCACAGGCCGCTTTACGCCTGCCCAGTGCTACCGTGGCGAGCCTATGAGCGCACCCACACGCCTTGAAACCGCCCTTGCCGAGGGCCGCTTTGCCGTCACCAGCGAGATCGGCCCGCCCAAGAGCGCCGATCCCTTGGTGATCGCCGAGAAGGCCCGCCTGCTGGGCCCGGTGACCGACGCCCTGAACATCACCGACAACCAGACGGCGCAGTCACGCATGTGCCCGCTGGCGTCGGGCCGCATCGCGCTCGACAACGGCGCCGAGCCGGTGATGCAGATGACGGTGCGCGACCGCAACCGCATGGCGCTGACCAGCGACATCCTTGGCGCGTCGGCCCTCGGAATTCACAACACCCTGTGCATGAGCGGCGACCCCATTCACATCGGCAACCACCCCGATGCCGCCGTGGTGAACGACATCGACACCATGGCCCTGCTTCGCCTCCAGGCATCGCTGCGCAACGGCCGGTTCATGAACGAGGCCGAGGAGGAGCTGGCCGGCGAGCCGCCGCACCTGGTGATCGGCGCCACCGCCCACCCCGCCGCCGACGACCCCGACGTCGAGATCTCCAAGATCCGCGCCAAGATGGAGGCCGGGGCCGACTTCTTCCAGACCCAGCTGGTCTACGAGCCCGAGCGCGTTGCCGCCTTCATGAGCCGCCTCGAGGCCGCCGACCTGCCGGCCATGCCCAAGCTGCTGATCGGCGTGGGCCCGTTCAAGCACCTGCGCATGGCCGAGCACATGCGCGACAAGGTGTGGGGCGTCACCGTGCCCGACGCGCTGATCCAGCGCATGAAGGACTCGCAGGACGAGGGTGAGACCGGCATGGAGATCTGCGTGGAGGTCATCCAGGCGCTGCGCGAGATCCCGGGGGTCGCGGGCATCCACGTGATGGCCGTGGCCTGGGAGTCGTCGGTGCCGGAGATCCTGGACCGGGCAGGGGTGGTCGCCGCCGCCCGCTAGGCGCGCACGCCCGTAGTATCCGCGTCGCTCCCGAGGAGAGGCCTTCCGTGATCGCTCGAGCCACTGTGGCAATTGCCTTCGTCGCAGCAACAGTCGTTGCAACGACGGCCACAGCCGCCACCGTTCCCCGCGACGGCGCATGGGCCGGCGGTGAGGCCACCGCCTTCTGCACGGAGGGCGGGGATTGCGACGCATTCGAGAACCAGGGATACACCGTCATCCGCAACCGCACGCCGCGTGCCACCTCGTACCAGATGATCCTCCGGTGCCAATCGCGTGAGTCCGGTGCCCGCTACGACGTTGCGTTCATGGGCAGGAACCCCACGCGCGGCAGAACCATCCCGCCCCGGGGAGTGCTGCGGGTGACCTCGGATCAGGCCGATTCGGGGCTGAGTGGCCGCATCGCCGGTGTAACGGCCACGTTCAACTTCGCCCGGAGGGGGATGCCCCAGCTGCAATTGCTGGCGGAGCTCAACTCCAGCACAGAGACCTGCACCGGCCGCGCAGACATCCCCCTGCGGCGCGGCCCACTGCCCCGGCGCTAGTCGTCGCCCAGCAGGTCGCCGATGTCGGCAAGCCCCTCGGGCTCATCGCCATCCGCCCCTCCTGAGCCACCGGCCGTTGCCATGTCGATGGCGTCCTCCGCCAGCACGATGACCGTGGCCACCCACACCACATCGTCCGCCGGATCCTCGGGAATCGGACCACCGGCCATGCGACGCACCGCGGCGAGGGCCGACGGCGGCGCGGGCACCTCGAGGTCGCGCAGGGAGTCACGGGCCCACTGGCGGATCTCATCGTCGCCGGTCGCCCGGGCCAGGCGCGGCGTGGCCGCCTCCGCAGAGGTTCCGGCGTCGGCGTAGTCGGCGATCTCCGGGCCGAAGTCCTCGGGGTCGAGGTCGAGAAGGTCCACCACGATGCGGCCGGTCGCGGTGGCCAGTGCCACGAGCGCCTCGGGTCGGTCGGGCTCGGTGCCCTGCGTGGCTGCCAGGGCCTCCAGGCGGTCGAGCGCCCGGGCACGGGCCGCCGCCAGGTCGAGCCCGGCACGCTCGGCAAGGGCGAGCGCCAAGGGGTTGTAGGGGTCGGCATCAGCCGCGAACTCCTCCGCCACGGCGAGCGAGCGGTCGTCCGCGGCGTCGTCCGGGCGATCGGCCCGGGAGAGCGCTGCCGCCATCGGACCCTGCAGCACCGGCCACTGCGCGGTGGCCACCTGCCTGATGAGGGCGTCCACCTCTTCGCGATCGGGTGCGCTGGCACCGATCGCCGCCGCGAGCTCCGTGGCCTCGGAGCCCAGGAGCCCCCGGGGGAACGACAGCCCGGTCATGGCGATGACCCGGCGCATGGCCGCCATGTCGCGCTCGGTGCTCACGGCGCCACGATCTCATGCTCAATCGCCCCGAGGCGATCGATCTCGATGCGCACCACGTCGCCGGGCTGCAGGAACCGCATGGGGTCCATGCCCACCCCCACGCCTGATGGCGTACCGGTGGTGATCACATCACCCGGCTCGAGCGGGAACACGTGCGACGCAAACGACACCAGCTCGGCCACCGGGAAGATCATGTCGGCGGTGTTGGTGTCCTGCCGCAGCTCGCCGTTCACCCACGTGCGGATGCGGAGGTCCTGGGGGTCGCCCGCCTCGTCGGCCGAGGTGATCCACGGCCCCATGGGCATGAAGCCCCACCCGCTCTTGGCGCGGATCCACTGCGGCTCGCTCTTCTGGCGATCGCGTGCGCTCACGTCATTCACCGCCATGTAGCCGAACACGTGGTCGAGCGCGTGCCCGGGCGATACCCGGTGGGCCGTGCGGCCGATCACCACGCCGAGCTCGCCCTCGTAGTCGAGGCGCCGCGTCCACTCGGGATGCACCACGGGCCCCTGCGGCCGGTTCACCGTGCCGCGCATCTTCGCGAAGAGCACCGGATGCTCTGGCGGCTCCTGGCCGGTCTCGGCGGCGTGTGCCTTGTAGTTGAGGCCGATGCCGAACGCGTTGCCCGGGACGACCGGGGACTCCAGCTCAACCGAGTCGAGCGGCAGGGGGTCGCCGGCCGGAACCGCGGGAGCGCCCGCGATCACCTCGATGGAGGATTCGGCCGCCAGTGGGGTGACCATGTCGCCCTCGACAAGGCCGGGGCGGGGGCCATCCGCCCCGCGGAACGAGCACACGCGCATCGGTCGCTATCCTAGGGGCCTGACCCCGGCCCTCGCGTGGCCGCCCACCTGACCACGGAAGGGGCACCATCTCAACGCGCCCAGATGATCCCCGCTCCGACGGGAACCCGCGCGCGCGGCAGGCCGTCTCCGATGGGGTCCGCGGATTCCTCGCCCCCATCATCCGGTTCCTCGTGCGCGCAGGCGTCACGCCGAACGCCATCACGGTGTTCGGGTTCGTGCTCACCGTGGGCACCGCAGTGCTCGCCGGGTTCCAGCTGTGGATCTGGGCGCTGGTCGTGGGCATCGTCGGCAGCTTCAGCGACGTGTTCGATGGCTCGGTGGCGCGCATGAGCGGCAAGTCCACGCGCTTCGGGGCGTTCCTCGACTCCAACCTCGACCGGCTGGGCGAGGGGCTCGTGCTCGGGGGCATCGGCGTGGCCATGGCCTATGACGGCCGCACCTACGCCGTCGCCATGACCTTCCTGGCGCTGAGCGGGGCCTTCCTCGTCTCGTACACGCGCGCCCGGGCAGAAGGCCTCGGGATCGATTCGAACAAGGGCGGCCTGTTCAGCCGGGCCGAGCGGCTGGTGCTCATCGGCCTGGCGCTGCTGCTGGGCAACTGGGGCATCTCCATCGAGGTCATCATGACGATCCTCGCCGTGGGCACTCTCGTCACCTTTGCCCAGCGGCTTTTCTACGTACACTCCGCGCTTCGGGATGCCGACGGGCCCCCGGAAGCCAGGTAATCGACGGGGGAGACCCGAACTCGTGAGCAAGACCGTCAACGTCGCCATCATCGGCGTGGGCAACTGCGCGTCGTCATTCGTGCAGGGCGTGCAGTTCTACAAGGACGCCGGCGTGGACGATTTCGTCCCGGGCCTCATGCACTCCGTGCTCGGCGGCTACCACGTGAAGGACATCAACTTCACGGCGGCGATCGACATCGACTCGCGCAAGGTCGGCACCGACCTGGCCGACGCCATCTTCAGCGAGCCCAACAACACGCTCAAGTTCTCCGACGTCCCGAAGACCGGCGTCACCGTGATGCGCGGCATGACGCACGACGGCCTTGGCAAGTACCTCTCCGAGGTCATCGAGAAGGCCCCCGGCGAGACCGCCGACATCACGGGCCTCCTCAAGGAGACCAAGACCGACGTGGTGGTGTCGTACCTGCCGGTGGGATCCGAGCAGGCCACCAAGTGGTACGTGGAGCACATCCTGGCCGCCGGCTGCGGCTTCGTGAACTGCGTGCCCGTGTTCATCGGCCGCGAGCACTACTGGCAGGAGCGCTTCCGCGAGGCCGGCGCCCCCATCGTGGGTGACGACATCAAGAGCCAGGTGGGCGCCACCATCGTGCACCGCCAGCTCGTCCGCCTCATGCGTGAGCGCGGCGTGCGCCTCAAGCACACCACGCAGCTCAACTTCGGCGGCAACACCGACTTCCTCAACATGCTCGAGCGCGAGCGCCTCGAGAGCAAGAAGATCAGCAAGACGAACGCCGTCACCTCGATGCTCGACTACGAGATGGACCCGAAGGACATCCACATCGGGCCGAGCGACTACGTGCCGTGGCTCACCGACCGCAAGTGGGCGCACATCCGCCTCGAGGGCCAGGCCTTCGGCGACGTGCCGCTCAACATCGAGCTCAAGCTCGAGGTGTGGGACAGCCCCAACTCGGCCGGCGTGGTGATCGACGCCGTGCGCTGCTGCAAGCTGGCGCTCGACCGCGGCATCTCGGGCACGCTCGAGGGTCCCTCGGCGTACTTCATGAAGAGCCCGCCCATCCAGCACCCGGACGACGTCGCCCGCGAGATGACCGAGGCGTTCATCAGCGGCGAGAGCGACGCCGCCCTCCCCAAGTAGGCCACGGCTCGCGGTGAGCACCTCACCGCTCCGCATCGCACTGGTGTCGCCCCACGCGTTCCCTCCCGGGGACGACGTGGGGCACGCCGTTGCGGCCGCGGCCGAGGCGCTGGCGCGCCGGGGCCACGCCGTCACCATCCTCGCCCCGGGCAAGGGCCGGCAGGCAGCCGACGCGGGTCGGCGCCGCATCGAGGAGCTCGAGGCCGGCGATACCGACGCCGTCGCCGCTGAGCCGGGCGGGCCACCGCTCGTGGTGGCCACATCACGGGCGCTCCGCAAGAGCACCAAGGGCACCGGACGGCGGCTGGGCGGCCCCATCGATTCCGCGTCGGGCCTGGAGATCGCCCTCGGGCTCGGCGGCTTTGACGTGGCGCACCTGCATGAGCCGCTCGCCCCTTCACCCGCCCTGGCGGCGCTCCGCCATGCCACGGGGGTGCGGGCGGTCACGTTCCACCGCACGGCGCCGCTCGCCGGCGTGGCGTTCGTGCGGCCGCTCGTCGACCGCGCGCTCGCCCAGGCCGACCTGCGCATCGCCCTGTCGGGCGCGGCGCGCCACGTGCTGGCCGGCGTGCTGCCCGGTGAATACGAGGTGGTGCCCGAGGGCATCGACCCCGCGGTGTTCCACGACGCCGCGGACCAGCAGGGCATCGTCATCGTCGCCCGCGACCGCGACCGCACGGGCCTGCGGTTCGTGCTTCGCGCCCTGCTCGGCACCGACCCGGCCGAGACGGGGCCCATCACGGTCATCGGTCCGCCCGACGCGCCACAGCGCACCCGCGCGGCTGTTCCCAAGGCGCTGCGCGAGCGGGTCACGATCGTTCCCGACGCCGGAATGGCCTCGCGCGCAGATGCCCTGCGGCGCGGACGCCTCGCGCTCTTCCCCACGGGCGACGAGGCCGCCACGCCGGCGCTGCGCGAGGCCATGGCCACCGGCCTGTGCATCCTGGCCGCGCGCTCGCCCGAGGCCGATGAAGCCCTGGGCAGCGATGGCGGCATCACCCTGCCCCCCTTCAACTCCGATGCCTGGGGCGATGCCATCGCGGGCTGCCTGGCCAACCCCGCGCGGGTCGCCATGTACGGGGCCGAGGCCGAGCGCCGCGGGCGCGGGCGCACCTGGGACGACGTTGCGGCCGATCTCGAGGCCCTTTACCTGGGCGTGGCCGCCCGGCCGGCCGACGCCACCGCCCCGGCCACGCCCGCACCGGTGTTCGCCGACCTGCGCGTGCGCACGGGCCCGGGCCTTGGCGCCGCCGAGATCGTGCTGGGTGCCGCCGAGCGCGACATCCGCATCGTCGCCGTGGCGGCCCCATCGGGCATCGAGCCGGCCCTCGAGGTGCACCGCCTGGCCCCTGAGCGGCTGCAGGTGATCGTGGGGCAGGAGATCGACACGCGCGAGGGCGTGGTGGTGGGCCTGTTCCTCACCAACTCCGTTCCGGATGGCCTGTCGCTCGAGGACTCCCTGCGCCGCGTGCGCGACCAGGGAGGCGTGACGGTCATACCGCACCCGGAGTCGGCCGTTGCACCGCCGCCCGAGGCGCTGCGTGCCGTGGCCGACCTCATCGACTGCCACGAGGGGCTCACGCCCGCCCGCCCCGCCGCACAGGCCACCGAAGCGGCACTGCTCTTGCAACGGGCAGGCCTGGTGGTGACCGCCGGCAGCGCGGCAGCGGCGCCCACGGAGCTCGGCACGGCAGGCGTTCTCATGCGCCCGTTCGCCGGGCCGGAGGACTTCCTCGTGGCGCTGGGCGATGCCCGGCCGGTGCGCCGGCGCCGCGGCCTTCGCGCTCGGGGCGCGCGTTCCTCGCGCCGGGCGTCGCAGCAGGGCACCTAGGTTGCAACGCGCGCTGCGGCCTGCGGGAAGGAAGGTCATGCGCGCAGGACGAAACGTGATGCGCCGATGAGTGCCGAGTCACCCGCCACGCCAGAGCCCGATCCCCGCGAGAGCCGGGCCGTCCCGCGCATCGAGGATGCCTACCTCGACCGGGCGATCCGTGAGATGCACATGCTCGAGGAGCGCATGGACGCCTGCATGGGCTGCCAGGCGGCGGGCACATTCCCCGTGAAGGCCTCGGGCTCCCCCACCGCCGACATCATGCTCATCAAGTGGCAGTCGTCGCTGGCGGAGCGCCAGGAGGGCGTGTCGTTCTACGGGCGCTCGGGCGAGGCCATCCGCCGCAGCATGGAGCGCCTGCAGGTCGATCCCTCCGCGCTCTACGGCACGCTGGTGCTCAAGTGCCCGCACGCCGATCCCTCGGCGCCCATGGGCGAGGAGCTCGAGTGGCTGGCCGAGGAGATCCGCATCGTGCGCCCGCGCCTCATCGTGGCGATGGGAGATCGCACCATCGGCGCGGTGGACGCCATCAACTTCCCCATGGCCGAGCCCCTTCCCGTGGAGCAGGGCGTGGTCACGCGCTGGACCCCCGCGATCGAGGCACTCGTCACGCCCGATATCGATGACTCCCTCGACGAGCAGGAGGCCAAGCGCCGGTTCTGGGCCACGTTCCGTGCCCTCGGCGACTGGTACGCCGCCGAACCGCCCTGGTAGTACGCCGTACGCAGGGCAGGTGGGAAGCCGCTTCGGCAAGATCCCGCCATGAAGATCTCCCCCCGCATCGCCGCCACGGCGTCTGTGGTCGTCATGTCCCTGGCCCTTGCGGTCACGGGTTGCGGCGGCTCCGAGCCCGCCGCGTCCACCTCCACATCGGGGGCCGAGGGCAACCTCGCCGGCTTCATCAAGGACATCGGCGCGGAACTCAACGAGTTCTGGGCCGCCGAGTGGGGCGAGGGATGGTCACCGGCGGTTGTGAAGGTGCCGACGGCAGCCGCCGCCACCGCCTGCGGGCTGATCGACGCAGAGGAGACCGGCCCGGCCTACTGCGACGCCGACGCCACGATGGTGCTGCCCGTCGCCTTCTTCCGCGACCAGATCATCCAGGCCAATGATTCCGGCCGCAATGATGCTGCGGTGGCAGCCGTGGTGGGCCACGAGTTCGGGCACCACCTGCAGAACATCGGGGGGCTGGGGGAGGCCGTCAGTGAGGCGCAGGCCGAGGTCCCCGATGCCGCCAACCTGCTCTCGGTGGCCAACGAACTGCACGCCGACTGCCTCATGGGCATCTGGATGTCCACGGTGGACGATGAGAAGCGCCTGGAGCCGGGCGACCTCGACGAGGTCCTGACAGCACTCGAGAAGATCGGCGACGACAGGCTGTCGAAGGACGCCGGGGTCATTGCCGAGGCCGAGACGTTCGATCACGGCACCTCGGAGCAGCGCCAGGTCTGGTTCGGCGTGGGCTTCGAGACCCAGGATGCCGACGCCTGCGCGGTCGTCTTCGACGACCTCAACGACGGCACACTGGAGAAGGAACTGCAGGCGGGCGCCGACGCGGCGAACGCCTCCACCACCGGCTGACCTACGCCCGGGTGAAGCGCGCGACGGCCTCGATGTGAGGCGTCTGCGGGAACATGTCCACCGGCTGCACCCACTCCAGCCGGTAGCCGCCGTCCACGAACCGCTTGGCGTTGTCGGCGAAGGTGGCGGGCTGGCACGACACGTACACGAGCGTCTTCGGCTCCAGTTCGAGGATGCGCCGGCAGGCGCCGCCCGACAGGCCGCCCCGTGGGGGGTCGACGATTGCCACGTCGGGCTCCGGCAACTGCCCGCGGTTCTCGCGCAGCACCACGCGCACGTCTCCCGCGATCGCCGTGTGATTGGCGATGCCATTGCGCTCGGCGTTGCCCATGGCGTCCTCCACGGCCTCCGGCACCAGCTCGATGGCCACCACGTGCTTGCTCAGTGACCCCAGCGCCACGCCGATGCTGCCCACGCCCGCGAAGAGGTCGTACAGCACCTCGCCGCCGGTGAGACCCGCCGCCTCGGCCGCCCGACGGTACAGGTGGCCGGTCATGCGCGAGTTGGTCTGGAAGAACGACGCCGCCGACAGGCGCAGGGTCACCGGCGCACCGGGCTCCACCTCCACCTGCTCCTCGATCCAGTCCCTGCCCCACACGATGCGGCTGGGGATTCCCGAGGTCACCTCCGACGGCCGGTCGTTCACGGCGTGCACGATTCCGACCAGGCCCGGCAGCTGCTGCGGCAGCCGGTCGGCCAGGCGGTTCACCACGTCGTCCGAACCATCGGGGCCCGGGGCCGTCACCACGGTCACCAGCAGCTGTCCGGTGAGCACGCCCTCGCGCACCACCACGTGCCGCAGGAACCCCGCCTGCGCGCGCTGGTCGTACGGCTCGATGCCCTCATCCACCGCCCACGCCCGCACGGCCTCCCGGGCGGCGTTGCCGGCCTCGGTGGCGAGAAGGCACGGATTGATGTCCACCACCTCATCCCACCGGCCACGCCTGTGGAAGCCCAGGCGCATCTCGCCGTCCGGCCCCGGCGCCGCGGAGTACTCCATCTTGTTGCGGTAGCCGAAGTGCTCGAGGGCCGGATCGGGCGGGCGCACATCGATGCCCTCGAGGCCACCGATGCGGGCGAGGTGTTCGGCCACCTGGCGGCGCTTGGCATCGAGCACCTCGTCGTACTGCACGTGCTGGAGCCGGCAGCCGCCGCAATCGGGCACGAATGGGCAGGGCGGCGTGATGCGCCCGGGACCCGGCTGCAGCACCTCCACCAGGTCGGCCTCCCCGAACCGGCGGCGCGCCTTGCGAATTCGCACGCGCGCGGTGTCACCCGGTGCCGTGTCGGGGGTGAATACCACGAAGCCATCCACCCGTGACACGCCCCGGCCCCCGAAGGCCAGGTCGTTCACCACCACATCGAGCTCGTCACCGCGCTTGGGTCGTTCCACGGCCGGGGACACTAGGTGCGCGTGGCGCCGGGCGCACGCATCAGGGAATGCGCCGGTGATGGAGGGCGGGAAGCGACGCGCGCACCCGCCGCTGCTCGGCAAGGTCGAGGTCGGCGGCCGTAAAGCCCTCGCCCTCGGCCACCTGGGCCAGCACCCGCCCCCAGGGGTCGACGATCATGGAGTGCCCCCACGCGCCCTCGCCCGTGGCGTGCTCGCCGCACTGGCCCGCGGCCAGCACGAAGCACTGGTTCTCAACGGCCCGGGCGCGCAGCAGCACCTCCCAGTGTGCCTCGCCCGTGGGCACCGTGAAGTTGGCCGGCACCGTGAGCACCGTGGCTCCCGCGTGCACCAGACCGCGGTAGAGCTCGGGGAACCGCAGGTCGTAACAGACGCTCAGGCCCACATGCAGCCCGGCCGCCTCACCGGTGGCCAGGGCCTCCCCGGGCTCCACGGCGTCCGACTCCCGGTACTCATGGCCATCCACCGTCACGTCGAACAGATGCACCTTGCGGTAGATGGCGACGTCGCGACCGTCGGGCGCGATGAGCACGCTCGTGTTGTACGCCCGGGATCCGTCGCCGATGCGCTCGAGCACGCTACCGGCCACGATGGCCACGTCGAGATCGCGCGCCCACTCCCGCGCGGCCGTGAGTGACGGCCCGCCGAGGCCCTCCGCTCCTTCCGCGGTGCGCGACGCCGGCCCCCACCAGTTCCACTTCTCGGGCAGTACCACCAACCGGGCCCCCGAGAGCGCCGCGGCCTGCACCACGTCGCCGGCGCGGGCGATGTTGGCGCCGGTGTCCTCATCGGCCAGCAGCTGCACCACGGCGACGCGCACGGTGTCAGCCATCAGAGACCGCCCACCGCGCTACCATGACGCCCGTCGCCACGCGAACCGGAGGAACCATGGCGGACGTTGAGACCCTTAGCCGCATCGAGGACGTTCTGGAGCGCATCCGTCCCGCCCTGCACGCAGACGGTGGGGACGTGGAGCTCGTCGACTTCGACGACGAGGGCTTCGTGCACCTCCACATGCTGGGTGCCTGCGGCGGCTGCCCCATGAGCACCGCCACCCTCACCCTGGGCATCGAGGCCGAGCTGCGCCGCGAGATGCCCGAGGTCGAGGGCGTGGTCACCGTCTAGGGCAGCAGCGAGGGGCCCACGGCCCCGACGCCCTCATCACGGTGCACCTGGCGCGTGCAGAGGTCCTGCGCGAATGCCATGCCCGACGCGCGGGCGATCTCCCCGGCCTCTTCACTGACGCAGCCGGGCTGGAGCCACAGCGAGGTGGCACCCACCGCAACGGCCTCGCGCGCGATATCCGGCGCCGCCTCCGACTTGCGGAACACATCCACCATGTGGATCGGCCCGTCGATCTCGGCCAGGGAGTTCACCACCGGGATTCCCAGCACCTCGCCCTCGCCCGGCCGCACGGGAATCACCTTGTAGCCCTGCTCCAACAGGTACTGCATCACGCCGTACGACGGCTTGTCGGGATCGGGCGACGCACCGATCATCGCGATGGTGCAGGTCTCCCGGAGGATGTCCGCAGGAGTGGAATCGGGACCCATCTCATCTCCCCTCTCGACTGCGGCAAGTTGCTTCATCGGGGTGCCCGGATTTGAACCGGGGACCTCTCCGTCCCGAACGGAGCGCGCTACCAAGCTGCGCCACACCCCGCGATGAAGCGGAGGGCATCCTAACCCATTACCCGAGGTTTTCGGCGCTGTTTGCGGGGGCATCGCCCCACGGCGTCCGGGCGCGGGCGTAGCGTTGTCGCACAGACGTCGCAGAGGGAGGATGAGATGGCGAATCACCTGACCCCGGACGAGATGGCTGAGGCCGTCGGAATGCGCACGGAACGATTGATGCGCTACTGCCTCGAGCAATCCATCCCCATCTACAACGGCCGGGTGGACAAGACGCTGGTGATCACCAGCCTCCTGCAGACCGGCCACAGGTTCCCGGCCGACACCGACACGGAGGAACTGCTGGCCGCCTGATGTCGGCGTGGCCCCCGCGGCCCCCCGGGTCGCCGGGGCCACCGCTAGCCTGCGGCGCGTCGTGAGCATTCCCCATCGCAGGCCCCGCAGGGCCCTCGCAGCGCTCTCGTCACTGGTGGCCATTGCCGCAGTGGCAGCAGGTACCGCAGGCGCGCAGCCGAACCCCGTGTCATCGCTGGTGGAGCGGTTTGGCAAGAAGAACCCCACGGTGAGCGTGCTGGTGGAGCGCCTCGACCCCTCGGGGCCGGCAACCATCGCCTCATGGCGCCCTGGCACCGCCCTGGCTCCCGCATCCACCATGAAGATCATCACGGGCGCGTCGTCACTCATGACCGTCGGGCCGGACTTCCGCTTCACCACGCGCGTCGAGGCCGGCCCGGACTCCCTCGCGGCAGATGGCACCGTTGACGGCCCTGCGTACCTCATCGGCTCGGGCGATCCCATGCTCGCCACACGCGCGTACTCGCGGGCACGCCTCGACGGCCTCGGAACGCCGCTCGAGGATCTCGCCCGCAATGTGAGCGAGAACGGAATCGGGCGCATCACGGGGGGCATCGTGGTGGACGAGACCCTCTTCGACCGGCAGCGCATGGGACCGCTCTGGAAGAGCAGCTACAGGTGGGAATGCCCGCCGCTCTCGGGCATCGCGACCAACCAGAACCGGGCCGACAACGGATCCAACGTGTCGAGCCCGGCCATCGCGGCGGGGCAGCGCCTCGTCGCCGCGCTGAGGCGCCAGGGCGTGAAGGTCACGGGCCCCGTGCGTGCCGGTCGCGACCTGCCCGGTGGTGATGTGATCGGCCAGGTGCGGTCGCTGCCGCTTTCGCGGATCCTCGACTACATGAACACCCACAGCGACAACTTCACCGCCGAGATGCTCACCAAGGACGTCGGCGCCTACGGGATGGGCCGCGGCACCACGCAGGGCGGCACCGGGCGCGCCGAGGCCCTGCTGCGCGAGCAGGGGCTCCTCACGGCATCCGACGACTTCGTGGATGGGTCCGGGCTCTCGCACAGCAACCGGCTGTCGGCGTCCACGCTGGTTGGCGTGCTGCGTACCGCGCAATCCACCCCGGCCTGGGGCGATGTGCTCATCCGATCGCTGCCCCGGGGCGGCGAGGGCACCCTGATGCGGAGGCTCAAGGCGCCCGACGTGCGGGGCCGTGTGCATGCGAAGACCGGCTACATCAACGGGGTTGCCTCACTGGCCGGCACCGTCACGAGCAAGGCCGGCGTGCCGTATGCCTTCGCCTTCCTCATGAACACCAGGGACATCGGCGGCGCGCAGCGCACCATGGACCGCGCGGTCACGCTGCTGGCCCGCGGCAAGGCAGACTCCGTGGAGGCGGCCGGCTAGGACTCCCCGGCGCGGGTCGGCACGGGTTGATCGCCGGCGAGCACGGCTGCGAACGCGGCCTCGTCCACCACCGGCACCCCGGCCTTCTCGGCCTTGGCCACCTTCGATCCCGGATCGGCCCCCACCACCACGAAGCTGGTCTTCTTCGAGACCGAGTCGGTGCTCTTGCCCCCTGCGGCGATGATGGCCCGCTTGGCCTCATCTCTGGTGAACCCCTCCAGCGAACCGGTCACCACCACCGTGCAGCCGATCAGGGGGCCCTCCGCAGGGCCGTCGGGAACGTCCATCTCCATGGTCAGGCCGGCGGCGCGCAGGCGGTCGAGCATTGCGCGGTTGTCGTCTGATGAGAGGAACTCCGTGACGGCCTCGCCCACCACGGGGCCCACGCCCTCAGCCCGGGCGAGGTCGTCGGCCGACGCCGAGAGGAGGGCGTCCAGGCGCGGGGCCACCAGCGCGATGGCTCCCGCCGTCACCTCCCCCACGTGGCGTATCCCGAGCGCATTGATGACCCGCGGCCACGGGCGCTGCCTGCTGGCCCCTATCCCCGAGATGAGGTTCGCGGCGCTCTGGTCCTTGAAGCCCTCCAGCGGGATGAGCTGCTCCGCCGTGAGGTCGTAGAGATCGGCCACGTTGGCGATGAGGCCGACGTCGAAGAGCTTCTGCACGGTCTTCTCGCCCAGGCCCTCGATGTCCATGCAGCCGCGCGAGGCGAAGTGGATCACGCTCTCCACCAACTGAGCCGGGCATGACCGGTTGGGGCAGCGCCAGATCACCTCATCCCCCGGGCGCACCAGCTCGGTGCCGCAGGCCGGGCACTCGGTGGGCATCTCGAAGGGGCGCTCCGCCCCGGTGCGCCGCTGCGTGAGCGCCGACACCACCTGGGGAATCACGTCACCGGCCCGCTGCACGATGACCGTGTCGCCCACGCGCAGGTCCTTGCGCGCGAGGTCATCCTGGTTGTGCAGGGTGGCGCGTTCCACCGTGACCCCACCCACGTGCACGGGCTCGAGCTCGGCCCAGGGAACGATGGCGCCGGTGCGGCCCACGTTCACGCGGATGGCCTTGAGGAGCGTGGTCGCCGTGGTGGGCGCGAACTTGTAGGCGATGGCCCAGCGCGGAGCCCGCGCCACCGAGCCCAGGCGGCGCTGCATCTCGAGTGAGTCCACCTTCACCACGGCGCCGTCGATGTCGTAGTCGATCTCCGCGCGCCGCTGCTCCCAGCCATCGCAGGCGGCAGCCACCGCGTCGATGTCGTCGTGCACCTCGATGAGCGGGTTCACCGGGAACCCGGCGGCACGCAGCCACTCGAGCACCTCATGCTGACCGGCGAGGTCGAGCCCGTCGGACGCGCCCACGGCGTAGAACCATGCGCTGAGGGGCCGCTCGGCCGTGAGGCGCGGGTCGAGCTGGCGCAGGCTGCCGGCGGCGGCATTGCGGGGGTTGGCGAACGTGGGCTGGCCCTCGGCCGCCCGGGCCTCGTTGAACTGCGCGAAGGCCTCGAGCGGCAGGTACACCTCCCCACGCACCTCCACGCGAGCGGGTGGCGTGCCGATGTCCGGGCGCATCACGAGCGGTACGGCCTTGATGGTGCGGATGTTGCTGGTGACATCTTCGCCCACCTCCCCGTCGCCGCGCGTGGCCCCGACCACCAGGCGCCCGTCCTCATAGGTGAGCGACACCGCGAGGCCATCGATCTTGGGCTCCACCACGTACCGCACGCCGGCATCCGCTGCGGACTGCCCCAGCACCGACTCCAGGCGCTGGTTCCAGGCGCGCAGCTCCTCATCGCCGCGCGCATTGGCCAGGCTGAGCATGGGCTGCAGGTGGCGATGCGACTCGAAACGCTCCGAAGGCTGCGCCCCCACGCGCTGGGTGGGTGAGTCGGGGGTGATGAGATCCGGCTGGGCGGCCTCGATCTCCTCCAGCTCGCGCAGCCACTGGTCGTACACGGCGTCGTCCACCGACGGATCGTCGAGCACGTAGTAGCGATAGGCCGCGTCATTGACGAGCTCCCGCAGTTCGGCCGCGCGGGCCGCCTCGGCCGGCGCGCTGCTCATGAGGGCTCGCCCATCAGGTACGCCTCGAGGGCGGCGACGTCGTGCACCACCACGTCGGCATCATCGATGGCCTCGCGGGGGAAGAAGCCCCAGGTGACGCCCACGGTGGTGACGCCCGCCGCATTGCCCGCAGCCACGTCGAAGGGGGCGTCCCCCACGTAGCAGGCATCCGACGCGTCGGCGCCAAGGCGATCGAGGGCCAGCAGCACGGGATCGGGCTGCGGCTTGTGCACAGGGGTGTCCTCCACCGCCACCAGCAGGTCGATGTGCCGTTCCACCTCAGGCAGGGCATCGAATGCCAGTTGAACGGTGGGGCCGGCCTTGGACGTGACGATGCCGACGCGGCACCCCGCGGCCTTGAGGCGCCCGAGCATCTCCGCCACGCCGTCGTACGAACGGATGAGCTCGGCGGTGTGGGCGTGGTTCCACGTGCGCTGTGCAACCAGCAGTTCGTCAGCGCGCGCGGCATCGAACGCCTCCATCTGCTCCACCAGCGGGCGCCCCACGTTGGCCAGCAACTCATCATCGGGCAGGTCCAGGCCCAGCACCGACGTCACCGCATGGCGGTGCGACTCGCGGATGAGCGCGACGGTGTCCACCACCGTGCCATCGAGGTCGAACAGCACCGTGCCGAAGCGCGGCACCGGCCTACGAGACCCCGGCCACCGACTGCAGCAGCTCGTCCAGTTCCCAGCGCGCCATGCGGTCCATGCCCTCGAGGTCGGTGAGGTCGAAGTGCAGGGGCGTTACCGACAGCAGGTTGTCGTCGATGGCGGAGAGATCCGTACCCGGCTGCTTGTCGTGGCTCATGGGTTCGCCGTAGATGCGGAAGTGGCGGGCGCTGCCCTGCGTGCCCTCGAGCACCAGCGAGTCGTCGTACACGCGGCGGCCCAGCTTGGTCACCTTGGCGCCGGCCAGCTCGCCCGGCAGAACGCCCGGGCCGTTCACGTTGAAGATGACCTGCCGCGGGAACCTCTCCTCGCACGCGAGCGGCACCAGCTTGGCGGCAAATGCCGTGACGGCCGAGAAGTCGTAGTCGAGCCCGGGCCCGCTGCCGCCGCCCAGGGCGTCCTGGCTCACCGCGATCGCGGGAATGCCCAGCATCACGCCCTCGAGCGCAGCGGCCACCGTGCCGGAGTAGGTCACGTCATCCCCCAGGTTCAGCCCGAGGTTGGCGCCGCTCACCACCACGTCGGGCGGGTCGCCGATGAGCCCCAGCGCCCCGAGGCGCACGCAATCGACCGGGGTGCCGCTGATGGCGTACGCAGCGTGGCCATCCGCCATCACCACATCGTCCACGACCAGGGGGTCATGGATGGTGATGCCGCGGGCGATCGCGCTGCGGTTGGTATCGGGAGCGATCACGAACACCTCACCGAGGTGATCGACCGCCTGCCGCAGGGCAAGGATGCCGGGCGCGTTCACGCCGTCGTCATTGGTCACGAGGATCCTCACCGGATGACCAATGCTAGCCCCGGCCCCGGGGATGCCCCGCGGCGTCACGGGTAACGAACGGCGACCAATGTGAGCGCGTGGGCGGGGGCGGTCTGCCCTGACTGCGACCGCGGTGCGCCGGCCAGCAGGGTGGTGAACTGCTCCACGGTGCGGGTGCCCCTGCCCACCTCGAGCATGGTGCCCACCAGCACCCGCACCATGTGACGAAGGAAGGCATTCGCCTCGATGCGCAGGATCAGCTCATCGTCGTCGTCACCACCCTCCCGCCACGCGCACTCGATGACGGTGCGATCGAAGAACACGTGCTGCGTCTCGGTGGGGGTGAACGCCGTGAAGTCGTGCTGGCCCAGCGCCGCGGCGGCGCACGCGTCGAGCGCCGCGCGGTCGAGCGGCGGGCCCACGTGGCGAAGCGTGCGGGCACGACGCAGCGGCGATGGCGGGCCCACCAGCACGCGGTAGTCGTAGGCGCGACTCAGGGCATCGGCGCGAGCGTCGAATCCCTCGGGCGCTGGCGCCACGGCGCGCACGGCGACGTCCGGTGGCAGCAGTCCGGAGAGCGAGCGGCACAGGCGATCGGGTTCGAGCGCCGCGGTGCGGTGCGGTGCGTCTGCAGACGCCGGCACGGCGAGGCTCACCACCTGCGCGGTGGCGTGCACGCCGGCGTCCGTGCGGCCCGCCACGCGCACCTCGGGCCTTTGGCCCAGAACGACCTCGAGGGCGTCCCGGAGGACGCCCTCGATCGTTCTCTGGCCGGGCTGCTCGGCCCAGCCCGCGAAGTCCGCGCCGTCGTACTCGATGTCGAGTCGCAGCGTGGGCATGCGCGATGTGCCTAGTTGAACGAGCCCGCGGGAGTGAGCCCGAACGCGCTGGCCCGGAAGCCGTACACCGAGTAGAGGGCGTTGGCCGACTTCAGAACCTGCGCCGAGCCCCACTGGTTGGCGAGGTTAAGAGTGGCGTATGCGCTGCCCGGCTTCGTCACGACCGTCCAGTTCCAGCCGTTGGTGGCACCGACGCGGCGCTCCGTCACCTTCACGCCGTTGCTCTGCGTGAGCTGCACGAACACGCTTGCCTGGTTGCTCTTCGACGACCTGCGCTGCGCCTGCACGACCAGTCGGTACATGCCGCTGCTCGCCGAGGCGATGGTGGCCTTGGTCGAGGTGGGCGCGCACTGCGCCCCACCAGGGAAGAGGTCGTTCTCCACCGCCGGCGGGATGCTGTTGATGTTGTCGCAGAAGTTGACGCCGCCATCCACCACGGTCCACGCGCTGCCGGCACCCGTGAGCACCGTCCACTGCGTCGGGATGATGCCCTGGTACTTCGCGGTGGGCTGGATCTGCGCCCTGGCGAACGTGGGGTTCACCGACGAGATGGCGATGTTCTGCACCAGGTAGTCGGCGTAGGTGTAGCCCTGCGTCTGGGTGGTCCAGTAGTTGACGGCATTGACGATGCCGTTGATCTGGGTCTGGTTGGCAGCCATCGTGGCGGTGGCCGACGACGCGCCCAGCGCGACACCGCCCAGGCCGATCACGGCGCCTGCGGCGATGAGGGTGCGGATGCGGATCATGGGGAAGCTCCTAGGCCTTGGCGGGGACCGGGCGCGAGAGCTCCAGCAGCACCATCGGCGCGGCGTCGCCCTGGCGGGGCCCCAACTTGGTCACGCGGGTATAGCCACCCGGAACGTCCTTGAACACCGGGGCGATGTCGTCGAACAGCCGGTACGTGATCGGCTTGTTGCGAAGAAGCGAGATCGCCTGGCGACGGGCGTGCAGGGTGCCTTGCTTGCCAAGGGTAATGGCGCGCTCGGCCGTCTGGCGGGCGAGCTTCGCCTTGGTCTCGGTGGTCTGGATGCGCCCGTGCTCGAGCAGCGCCACGGCCATGTTGGCCGCCATCGCATTGCGATGTGCGCTGTCACGATTGAGCTTCGGTCCGCTCTTGCGGTGTCGCATGGTGTCTCCGGGTACCGGTTCTGGTCGGGGTCAGTCGTCGCGGAGGCCCAGGCCGTGGCGGGCCAGGTTCTCCTTGACCTCTTCGATGCTCTTCTTGCCGAAGTTCGGGATGGCCGAGAGGTCGTCCTCGCTCTTCGAGATGAGGTCGCCGATGGTCTCGACGCCCACGCGCTTGAGGCAGTTGTACGAGCGCACGCCCAGCTCGAGCTCCTCGATGAGGATATTGGCCATCTCTCCACCGGGCTGCGGTGCCTCCGGCTCCTCCTCGGTGAGCAGGCGGATGTCCTTGGGGTCGGCGAAGATCGCCAGCCGCTCGATGAGGATGGCCGAGGCCTGCGCAACGGCGGTGCGCGGGTCAACCGAGCCGTCGGTCTCCACCTCGAGCGTGAGCTTGTCGTAGTCGGTGCGCTGGCCCACTCGGGCGGCACCCACCTCGTAGCGCACACGGCGCACGGGCGAGAAGTTGGAGTCGACCGGGATCACGCCGATGGTCGAGCCGGGGCCCTTATTCTGGTCGGCCACCACGTAGCCGCGACCGCGGGCGATGGTGAGCACCATGTCCAGCGAGGCGCCGGCCTCGAGGTTGGCGATCTCCAGCTCGGGGTTGAGGATCTCCAGGTCGGACGGGCAGGCGATGTCGCCTGCGGTGGCCACGCCCGGGCCCTGGCGGCTCAGCTCGACCTCGATCTCGTCGGCCTCGCCGACGAGGCGGCACACCAGGCCGCGCAGGTTGAGGATGATGTCCGTGACATCCTCGCGCACGCCCTTGACGGTCGTGAACTCATGCTGGACGCCCTCGATCTTCACCGAGGTGACGGCCGCGCCCTCGAGGGACGACAGCAGCACGCGCCTGAGCGAGTTGCCGAAGGTGTGTCCGAAGCCGCGGTCGAGCGGCTCCACCTCGATCTGCCCGAGCGTGTCGCTCTGGGGCTCGTAGGACATGCGCGGGGTGTGGATGTCGAGCACTTGGGCTGCTCCTCCCGGCCCTCTGGCCGGTTATGTGATGAACGCGGAACCGGGCCCGACGGCCTCGGCTGGGGCCCCCGCGTCAGGGGCGCCCCGCCATCGCCCGTGCCGGGCCCGGCATGCTGCTTACTTCGAGTAGAGCTCCACGATGAGCTGCTCACGCACCGGGGTGTCGATCTCGGTGCGGTCCGGCGCCTTCAGCACCTTGCCGCTCAGCGATTCGTGGTCGGCCTGCAGCCAGGGAGCCACCGACGCGCCGATCTCGGTGGCGCCGCGCACGGTCTCCGTGGCGCCCGACTCCGGCTTGATGGTGATGATGTCGTCGGGGCGGCACTGGTACGACGGGATGTCGACCCGCTTGCCGTTGACCATGATGTGGCCGTGGCGCACCAGCTGGCGGCCCTGGCGGCGCGAGGCCGCGAAGCCCAGGCGGGTGACCACGTTGTCCAGACGCAGCTCGAGCAGGCGCAGCAGGTTCTCGCCGGTGATTCCCGGCTGGCGGCTGGCCTTCTCGTAGTAGCGACGGAACTGCTTCTCGAGCACGCCGTAGTACCGGCGGGCGCGCTGCTTCTCGCGCAGCTGGATGAGGTACTCCGACTGGCGGATGCGCCCGCGGCCGTTGTGGCCGGGCGGGTAGTTACGGCGCTCGATGGCGCACTTCTCGGTGAGACAGCGCGAGCCCTTGAGGAAGAGCTTCTCCCCCTCACGGCGGCACTGCTTGCACTGCGGATCGCGATCGCGTGCCACGTCAGCCTCCTAGACGCGGCGCCGCTTGCGCGGGCGGCAGCCATTGTGGGGAACGGGACTCACGTCGGTGACGGAGGTGACCTCGAGACCTGCGGCCTGAAGCGAGCGGATGGCCGTCTCGCGGCCCGATCCGGGCCCCTTCACGAAGACGTCGACCTTCTGCAGGCCGTGCTCCATGCCCTTTCGGGCGGCGGCGTCGGCCGTGACCTGCGCGGCGAACGGCGTGCTCTTGCGGGAGCCCTTGAAGCCGGCCGAGCCGGCGGTCTCCCATGCGATCACGTTGCCCGACCGGTCGGTGAGGGTGACGATCGTGTTGTTGAACGAGGTCTTGATGTGCGCGTGTCCGGCCGCAATGTTCTTGCGGGCCTTACGGCGGGTACGACCTCGGGTGGCCTTCTGGCGTGCCATGAGCTCCTTCTGCTCCGCTACTTCTTGCGCTGCTTGCCGACGGTGCGCTTCGGACCCTTGCGGGTACGGGCGTTGGTCTTGGTCCGCTGGCCATGGGCCGGGAGACCGCGCCGGTGACGCAGGCCGCGGTAGCAGCCGATGTCCATCAGGCGCTTGATGTTGTTGGCGCGCTCGCGCCGGAGGTCACCCTCCACGATGTAATCGCGCTCGATCACCTCGCGGAGCTGGCCCACCTCTTCCTCGGTCAGGTCACGGACATAGGTGTCCTTGCTGATGCCGACCTTCTCCAGGATCTCGTTGGCCGTGGTGCGGCCGATCCCGTAGACGTAGGTGAGGCCGATCTCGACCCGCTTCTCGCGGGGGATGTTGACTCCGGCGATTCGTGCCACTGATTACCCCTGGGTCTGCTTGTGACGAGGGTTTTCGCAGATCACGAGGACCTTGCCGTGCCGCTTGATGACACGGCACTTCTCGCACATCGGCTTCACGGACGGACGGACCTTCACGGATTGCTCCTCGCTGGGTGACCCGGGGACGACTCGGCATGGCGCGGGGCCCGATGGGCCGCGACGCCCCCACTGCGCACCTGGTGACGAACGGAAGTAGCCGGGCCGGACGGGCACACGGCGACCATCGCGTATCGCTCCACGCGCGGCCGCGCAAGATAGCAGGATCCCGGCGTCATCGGAACCGATCCGTCAACCATTGCGACGCGTGAGGATTCGGGGGCCGGACGCCGTGATGGCAACGGTGTGCTCGAAGTGCGCCGCCAGGCCCTGGTCCTTCGTGCATACGACCCAGCCGTCACCCCCCAGCACCACCTCGGGGTCCTTCTGGGTGACCATGGGCTCGATGGCGATGACCACGCCCTCCTCCAGCAGCACGCCGGTGCCGGGCTTGCCGAAGTTCGGCACCTGCGGCTCCTCGTGCATGGTGCGGCCCACGCCGTGCCCCACGAGGGTGCGCACCACGTTGAACCCCGCGCGCTCCACGACCTCCTGCACGGCGGCGCCGACGTCGCCGGTGCGATTCCCGGGCCGGGCCTGCGTGATGCCGGCGGCCAGGGACCGGCGCGTGGCATCCATGAGCGCCGTGGCCACGCCGCTCACCTCGCCCACCGGGATCGTGCGCGCGGAGTCGCTCACCCAGCCGTCGAGGGTCACGCCGCAGTCGATGCTGACGATGTCACCCTCGGCCAGCGCGTAGGGGCCGGGGATCGCGTGCACCACCTCCTCGTTCACGGAGGGGCAGATGGTGCCGGGGAACCCGTGGTAGCCCTTGAACGAGGGCACGCCGCCACGGTCGCGGATGAACTGCTCGGCCATCTCGTCGAGCTCGAGCGTTGTCACGCCCGGGGCCACGGCCGCCTCGAGCACGTCGAGGCACTCAGCCAGCACGGCGCCGCTCGCCGCCATGGCGTCGATCTCGTCGGGTGTCTTCGGGATGGGGCCCGAGGTGCTACGCGATCGCTTCGACAACCTGCGCCTGCACCTCGTCGAGCGAGAGGGCGCCGTCCACACGGCGGAGCAGCCCCCGCGACTCGTAGTACTCGATGAGGGGGGACGTCTGGGCGTCGTACACGTCGAGGCGATTGGCCACGGCCTCGGGCCGGTCGTCGTCACGCTGGTAGAGGTCGCACTCCTGCCCGCCGGCCGAGCACGACTCACCGCCGTACGGGTTGCTCACCTCGTGGAACGACTTTCCGCAACCGCGGCAGATCCAGCGGCCACCCAGGCGGCGCACCAGCTCGTCGCGCGGCACCTCGAACGAGATGACGGCGTCAATGGGCGCGCCGACGCCGGCCAGCATGGCGTCGAGCGCCTCGGCCTGGGCGATGGTGCGGGGGAAGCCGTCGAGCATGAAGTCATCCGTGCGGCCGGTGAGGCCCTCGCGGATCATGCCGATCACCA
>JBIIJJ010000058.1:0-8555 GCA_044233875.1 Miltoncostaeaceae bacterium
CGAAGGGGAGGTCGATTTCGTCATGCACCACCAGCACCTGCACCGGGGCGGCGTGGAGCGCACCCGCAGCGGGGCCCACCGATGAACCGGAGTCATTCATGTACGTGGTGGGCACCAGCAGGCCCACGGGGCCGTGCGGCCCCCGGGCCTCGGCGAACGCCCCGGCGTAGCGCTGCGCGAAGCGACCGGCCCCCATGCGGGATGCCAGCTGCTCCACCACGCGCTGCCCGGCGTTGTGCCGGGTGCGCGCGTACTTCGGGCCCGGGTTTCCCAGGCCGACCACCAGGCGGACCGGCGGCTCCTCAGCTGCCGCGTCCGCCACCGGCCGTTACTCGCCCTCGGACTCCGCTGCGCCGGCCTCACCCGCGGCCTCGTCGCCCCCGTCCGCCTCGACGCCCTCATCGGCGGAGAGGCTGGCACGGGTGATCATGATCGAGGCGATGCCGTACTCGTTCTCGGTCACCATGGTGACGCCGGCGGGCATCACGAGGTCACCTGCGTGCACCGATGCCCCGAGCTCGACATCGGTCATGTCGTACTCGATCGAGCGCGGCAGGGCGTCCGGCAGGGCGCTCACGCGAACGGTGAGGGTGGTCTGGTCGAGGATGCCGCCGTCGCGCACGCCCTGCGGGGTGCCGATGAGCACCACGGGCACGTCGGCCTCCACCGCAACGGTGAGGTCGACTTCCTGGAGGTCGAGGTGCGTGATCTGGTCACGGACGGGATCACTGTCCCACTGCTTGAACAGCACGGTGCGCGGCGCGGCGGAGTCGACGGTGAGGTCGACCACCGCGGAGCGGATGCCGCCGCGACGGATGAGGCGGCGCACCTCGTACTCGTCGGCGTCGAAGGCGAGTGAGTCGCCACCGGGCTGGTAGAGGACGCCCGGCACGCGGCCAGAATTGCGCAGGCGACGGTTCGCGGTGCTGCCGCGGGCCTCGCGCGTGCTGACGGTAAGGGCTACGTGCTGCGACATCGGGTGAATCCTCCGAGGGCTGGTCCGGACCGACGCGGGACAATAGCGACTCAGCCGCCCTCTCTCACCCCGATGCGTTCATGCAGCTTCCGAAGCGGCTTCGGAGCCCACCAGTTCCACTTGCCCAGAAGGGCCATGAGCGACGGCACCAGCAGGGCACGCACCACCGTTGCATCGAGCGCCACGGCAAGCGCAGTGCCGATTCCCAGCTCCTTGATGATGACGATGCGCGATGTCGCGAAGGCACCCATGGCGATGCAGAAGAGCAGGGCCGCGGCCGTGACCACGCGCCCTGTGCGCTGGAGACCGAGGGCCACGGATTCGCGCTCCCCTCCCCCGTTATCGCGGATCTCCTTGATGCGCGAGAGCAGGAACACCGCGTAATCGGTGGAGAGCCCGAACGCCAGGGCGCCGATGAGGATCGGCTGCGTCAGGTCGACCGCACCCTGGCTGTCGTACTGCAGGAAGCCCTCGAGGCGGCCGTCCTGGAAGATGAGCACCAGCACGCCCAGCGTGGCGCCGAGCGTCAGCACGTTCATGATCACGGCCTTGATGGGAAGCAGCACCGAGCCGGTCATCACGAAGAGGGCGATGAGGGTGACCGCCACCACGATGAGGGCGGCCCACGGCAGGTAGGTCGCGATGCTCGATCTCTGGTCCACGAAGAGCGCCGTGAAGCCGCCGACCTTGGTGGGATACGGCGCATCGAGGGCCTGCACCGACTGCACGAGCGAGATGGTGCGGTCGTCGAGCGCGCGGTACTTCGACGTTGCGTCGATCTGCCAGGTGTCCTTGCCCACGAAGCGGGGGGGCGCGGTGCTGGCGGTTCCCGGCAGGGCGCGCACCTCCTTGGCCAGCTCGTTGAGCTTCCTCGATGCCTGGGGCGTGTTGGGCGCGCGGGACGCCAGGAAGATCGGGGCCGCGTTACCTCCAGGGAATTCCCGCGACAGCACGTCGTCCACCTGACGCGCGCTGGCCGTTTCCGGAAGCACGCTGGAGTCGGTGGTGGTGAACTTCACGCCGAACGCCGGCAGCGCGAGCAGGATCATGAACCCGGCGCTCACGATGGCCACGATCGCCGGCCGGCGCATGACGCCCTGTGACAGCCGGTACCAGCCGCCGGACGTCTCCACCTCGGCCGCCCGCTCGCTGCGCTCGCGCCAGCGCCTGGGCGCAAGGGCATTGACCTTGTTGCCGAGCAGCGCGAGGAGCGCGGGCAGCACCCCGACCGCCACGATGGCCGCCACGATGGCCACCACAAGGCCGCCGAAACCCATGGAGAAGAGGAAGTCCTGGGGGAAGATCATGAGCGCAGCCAGTGCGGCCGCGACCGTGATGGCGCTGAAGATCACGCTCTTGCCCGCCGTGCGCAGGGTCACGACAAGCGCTTCGGCCCCCGGTCCGGTTCGCGCGATCTCCTCGCGGTAGCGCGACACCATGAGCAGGCTGTAGTCGATGGCCAGGCCGAGACCCAGGCCGGTCACCAGGTTGAGCGCGTACACCGAGAGCCCGAAGACCTCGTTGCCCACGCCCAGGAAGAAGAAGCCGCCGAAGATGACCAGGGCCCCCATCAAAGGGGGCAGCAGGGCGGCCACCAGCCCGCGGAACACCCACAGCGACACGAGGAACAGCAGTGGGAAGGCGATGAGCTCCGCCCGCAGGAGGTCCTCGCCCACGATGCTGCTGGTCTCGGATGCCGCGGTCCACGGGCCGCCCACGCGCACGCCCGGTATCTGGCTCAGCTCGTCGTCGAGGCGCGCGGCCGCCACCTGCGACTGGTCCTCGTTGATGTCCCCGAAGTAGGCCAGCACCCGGGCCTTGGTGCCGTCCTTCGATGTCATCTGCGGGGACTGGGGCGAGGGGCCCACCACGTTCACCACGTCCGGGTCCTCGCGCATCACGCGCTCCACGCGCTGCACCAGGGCCGTGCCGTCGGGCGATGCCACCGGCCCGCCCGGCTCCACCAGCGCCACCACCGAGGGCACCGCGGAGGCCCCCGTGGCCGCGACGATCTCCTCCTGCGCACGCACGGAATTGGAGCCCGGATCATTGAAGCCGCTTGCCGACAGGCCGCCGACGAGGCCGAGCCCCACCCCGAGGGCCGTACCGGCCACGAGGAGGGCGATGATGAGGACCCGTATGGGGTGCGCGTGCGACACGCGCGCGATGCGATCGAGCACGGCCGCAGCCTACGACACGCGGCCCTGCCATTCGGCGAGCCACGGGCGTGCCTGCGATCCGAGCCGGTAGGCCCCCACCCCGTTCGCGAGTATCGCCCGGCCCGCAGGCGTGGACTCGGCGAGCGACCACTGGCACTGCTGCGGCGTGGTGCACGCGGTCGGCAGGCGGCCGGCCGGGAATGCCTCGACCCCGGTCATGAGGAAGTGCAGGCGCGAGGGGTCGCCACCCGCCCGGCGGTACTCGGCCGTGAACGCGGCGGGTGCGGCGCGCCACTCGGCAACGGTGAACGAGGTGAGCGGCGACGTGCGGCCGTGATAGGCCTCGATCCACACGGCCCCCGCACGGGCGAGCCCCGTCATCACGGTGCGGTAGGTGCGGAACCTGGCCTTGCCATCGCGGCCGAGGTTGCGGTCGGGACCGCGGCCGGCAGCCATGGCCGAGGTGACCGCGGGGGCGATGTACACGTGCACGCGGCTTGCCCAGGTGCCGCCATACGGCGACGGTATGTCGAGCGCGATGAGCGCCTTGGCCAGCTGCGCGCCGGGCGACGACGGGTCGGGGGGCGGGATGCGCCCGCCCTTCACCAGTGGCGATCGCGGATCGGCCTCGTACGGGGTGAGCTCATCGAAGGCCACGATGTGCGCGGGGGCGTCGTCGATGGCCTCGCGCAGCACGTCGGCGAGCTCGCCGGCCTCGAGGCCGCGCAGGTCCTCCTCGGTGACCTTGCCGATCATGGCCGACTCATCGGAGTCGGAGAAGAGGCCGCTGGTGGAGGGCTCCTGCCGCAGGGCGCCGCGTGCGACACCAAGGCCCATGCCGCCGTCCTGGGGGTCGACGATCTCCCGCACCGCGGCGTCCATGTCGTAGAGAACGGCCTGTGCGCCCGCGCGCATGCGGGTGGTGCGCCGGCCCGATTCAGACCGGCGCGCGCCACCGGGCAGGGCCACGGTGGTGCTGACGGCGTCACCCGGCACCGCACCGGCAACGGGGCGGGCCGACAACGCCCCCCGTCGGGCGCGGGGCTGCGCCGGGAGGCGCACCTGCGTGCGGCCCGAGCCCAGCCACGCCCGGGCGATGGTGACGCCCGCAAAGGCGAAGGTGACCTCGGCGGGGCGGCTGAGCTCCACGGTCACCACCCCCGCGCCACCGCGCGGGGCACCCGGCACGAGCGCCGTGATGCGCGGGGTGGCCGTGGAGCGATTCGACCCCGGGACGGCGCTACGCCCGCGGCGCGCGGCGGGGGCCCCGGCGTCGCTGCCATCACCCGGATTGTCCACGCCGGGCTCACCCGCACCGGGATCCGGCTGGGGCTGGCGCATGGGCACCAGGCGCACCTGGGACGGCGCCGAGCAATTGTCCACGCGGTCGCAGGCCCTGATGAGCAACGTGCTGCCCGCGGTGCCCGGGCCAACGCTCGCCCGGAGGCCATCGAGGTACTGCCACGAGCCCCAGTTGCCCTCGTCGTCCACCAGCAGCGACTGGTACGAGGCCACGCCCGACTGTGAATCGCTGGATGCGCGGAAGCCCACCGCCGCACCGGCCGGCCCCACCTCGATGCTCGAGGCCTCGGGGGCCGGGGTTGCGGGGGGCACGGTGTCCTTGCTGATGCGCGTGGTGGTGACGTTGCCGCTCATGTAGCTGGACGTGCGGCGGTAGGCCTCGATGGCCACCACGTCGCTGGTGGGAATCGAGGCCGGGGCCGCGCGCCAGGTGCTCCAGCTGCCACCGGCGTACTGGAACCGCACCATTCCGGTGCTGCCGGTCGAGGTGTCGCCCGCCGCGGGCGTGACCAGGGCGCTCTGTCCCGACGCCGGTGAACGCCAGCCATCCGCCGTTATCCCCCAGCCGGAGAAGCCGATGCCGGGTGCCGGCAGCCGGGTGATGGTGAAGGCCGCCGCGCTGCACGAGAACGTGGTGTTGTCCCACTCGGTCACCTGCACGCGCCAGGTGTAGGCACCGGCGGCGAGGTAGCTGGGCGTGGCCACGCTCGCGTTGGTTGTGCGCGTTCCCGCCGTGCGCACCGTGGCGGTGGCCAGGGTGGTGAAGGCGCCGCCCGCCGCGGGCTGCACCTGCACGCGCGCGGTGGCGTTCTGCAGCAGGGTGCTCCCCAGCGACCAGTTGAAGCCCACGCCATCGGTGGTGCTGGTGGACCCGAATACCGCCATGCTCGTGGTGCAGGAGGCGCCGGCGGTGCCCGCCACCGCCACGGGTGCCACCACGCCGGACACGGCGATGGCGGCTGCGGCAACGAGGGGGGCTGGACGGAGGGTCTTCACCTGACCAATCGTCCCCTACGACCAGCCAATCGGGGGGGTTCAGGCCACCCCCTTTACGCGGCGCGGCGAAATGCTTACAAAGCGATCACGAAACCGGTGCCGGCGGGGTTCCCACCGACGTCGCGAGGACCGTCGCAGCGGGCAGCCCTCCCCGGCGGGCAGGTGCCGTGAGTTGCACGAGCGCGTAGGCGACATCGTCGGAGCGGTCACCCACGAGCAGGCGGCGGTCGGGGTCGGCCTGATGCGCGAGCAGGTACCGGCCCGGCCGGACGCCCGCGAGGTCGATGTACTGGAACTCCACGAAGGCCGCGTAGTCGTCTGCGTAGCCCACGTCGATGCCCATGCGCATCCTCAGCAGCCCCGGCAGGTAGCGGCCGCAGTTGTTGTTGATCGCCGGCATGGTCGGGGTGCCCGGCACCGGTGGGTCCACCTGATACCGCCCGCCCAGGCAGAAGCCCACCTTCCGCGACAGCGCCACCCGGGCACCCGTTGCCGGATCGCGCAGGTCGAAGCGGTCGAAGCCCTGCAGGTGCCAGTGGTTGTGGCCGCCCGGCTGGTACTTCATGCGCGATGCGATGGGCATCTGCACGACCGAGCCATCGGCCCGGCGAAGCTCCTGGACCACGGTCATCAGGGGCTCGCCCCGGCTGCGCCTACCGTTCACCACGAGCGGCCCCTGGCCCACGTTGGCCACTGCCGAGCGGAACACCAGCGCCGGCGTGCCCGTGGGCGACCTGCGCACGGCCACCTGCGAGGGCGGCTCCTGCCGCAGGTCGGGAAGAAGTTCGGCGCCCGTGGCAACACCGCCCGCCACCGCTGCCACCACCACTCCGAGCGCGCCGACAAGGGCCGCCACCAGCGTTGCGAGAACGACGCGAAGGCGGATGGGGCGCGCGTTCATGGGGGGAGGCTAGGACACCCGGCCCCCATCGTTCCGGTGGGCTGGTCCCCACCCCTCGCGACTGGCACAGTGCCGCCCCATGTCTACAGACGATGACGTGATGGTGCACATCGAGATCCCGGGTGGGTCTCGCAACAAGTACGAGAAGGATGACGCCACCGGGCGCATCATGCTCGACCGCATGCTCTTCACCGCCATGCGCTACCCGGCCGACTACGGCTACATCGAGGGGACCCTCGCCGAGGACGGCGACCCGCTGGACGCCCTGGTGCTGGTGGGTGAGCCAACCTTCCCGGGGTGCTGGATTCGCGCGACGCCCGTGGGCGTGTTCCACATGAGCGACGAGAAGGGATCCGACGAGAAGGTGATCCTCGTGCCGCTCAAGGACCCCCAGTGGTCAGAGGTGCGCGACCTCTCGGATGTGAACGCCAACCTGCTCAACGAGATCGAGCACTTCTTCACGGTCTACAAGGACCTCGAGCCCGGCGAGACCGAGGTTCGCGGCTGGGGAGACCGCACGGAGGCCGTGGACATCATCCACCAGTGCCGCGAGCGCGCGGGCACCGCATGACATGACCGAGCCGTGGGCAGCCATGCTGATCCTGTGGGCCGTCCTCGCGGTGGCGTTCGTCATCGTGTGGGTGGTCCGCAGGAACCACGGCCCGGTTGACACCGGCCCGACGACGGCCTTCATCGGCGGCGCCATCGGCCTGCTGCTCTCGCTGGTCATCTTCTTCGCACTCGGTCACCGCACCGAGGCCCAATCGGCGGCGCAGGCAGAGGCCACCGCCTTCACCACGCTGTTCAGCAGCATGGCGCCGCTACCCGGCGCCATCTCCGACCCGCCGCAGCACGCCGCGGTGTGCGCGATGCGATCGATCATCAACGACGAGTGGCCCGCCATGGCCGGCGGCGCGACCGGGGGATCCCCCACCACCCAACAGGCCATCTCACGCCTCTATGGGGCCATCGAGCGCATCCCGCGCAACGACCCCGCGGTGCAGCCCTACATCGACACCATCTGGGGCACCATGCTCGAGCGCGCCGCGGCACGCGATGCCCGCCTCGCGCAGGGCACGCCACAGGTGCCCCTGGCCATCTGGCTCATCATGTGGGTTGGTGCATTCATCGTGGTGGTGCTGGTGGGCCTGGAGGAACGTCTCACGGGCCGCGGGGCGTGGATCGGCGTCGGCGCCGCCCTGGTGGTCACCTTCACCATGCTCGTGGGAGCCACCGCCGTGCTCGACCGACCCTATGGGAACGTGGCGGGCGTGGAGCCTGACGCCATGCGCAGCTCCCTCGCCGTGGCGGAGTCGAACCAACCGGCGAACTCGCCGGTAACCGCGCCGTGTGGCGCGGCGCGACGCTAGAACAGCTGGTTCTCGCCCGCGAAGATCTCCGACACCGACTCGTCGCAGAACACGTTATGGACGGTGTCGGCAAGGATGCGATCGACCGAGAGCACCTGCACCTTGCCGCCCGCCGAGCCGTCCTCCACGTCGATGGTGTCGGTCACCACGATCTCCTCGATCACGGAGTCCTGCAGCCGCGAGAAGGCCTCGCCCGAGAAGATGCCGTGCGTGGCGGCGGCCAGCACCTTGGTGGCACCGGCCTTCTTCACCACGGCGGCGCCCGCGCACAGGGTGCCCGCGGTGTCGATCATGTCGTCGATCAGCAGCGCGGCCTTGCCGTCGACATCACCGATGAGGAACGTGATCTCGGCCTCGTTGTGGTCGGGGCGCTGCTTGGCCAGCACCGCGAGGCGGGCGCCCAGCTTCTCGGCGAAGTGATTGGCCAGCTTGGCGCGGCCGGCGTCCGGCGACACCACCACCAGGCCCTCGGGGAAGTCACCCGCGAACTGCCGCTCGCTGAAGTGGTCGGCCAGGATCGGCGTGGCGGTCATGTGGTCCACGGGAATCTGGAAGAAGCCCTGGATCTGCCCGGCGTGGAGGTCCATGGTCAGCACGCGGTCGACGCCCGCGGCCTCCAGCAGCTGGGCCACGAGGCGCGCGGTGATGGGCTCGCGCGGACTGCTCTTCTTGTCCTGCCGCGAGTAGCCGTACCAGGGCATGACCGCCGTGATGCGGTGGGCCGAGGCCAGCTTGGCGGCGTTGATCATGATGAGCAGTTCCATGAGGGAGTCGTTCACCGGGGTGCTGGTGGACTGCACCAGGAAGATGTCGGCGCCGCGGATGCTCTCGTCGAAGCGCACGTACACCTC
>JBIIJJ010000059.1:0-8532 GCA_044233875.1 Miltoncostaeaceae bacterium
GTGGGGCGGCGGATGATGCGCATGGCGTCGTACGCACCCGGCGGCAGGCGGTCGCCCACCTCACGCAGCGTGGTGCGCAGCTTGGCGAAGCGGCCCGTGAGGGCGGGGCGCGACGCCGGGTCGGGCGGCGTGAAGCTCCTGCCCTTCCAGGCGAAGAACAGGATCACCGCCACCACGGCTGCGGCGATGGCCGCGGGAATCCACGTGAGGGTCGGGTGGAGGTCGCCCCCCACGAGCCCCGCGCCGATGAGCAGGCCCAGCACCATGATCATCACGGTCATCACCGTGTTGGAGAGGATCAGAAAGGCGGTGGTGGTGCGGGATATCTGCGCAGGCGTGAAGCCCGCGCGCCCGAGCGCCCAGAACTGCACGGCGAATCCCGTGGCACCGCCGCCGGGCAGGGTGTCGCCCAGGGCGAGGCGCGAGGTGGTGAGCTGCATGCTCTCCTTGAACGAGAGCGGGCGCGCCGGCGTGTCGGCCCCCTGCCCCAGAAGACGGGCGGCAGCGCCGTACACGGCCCAGAACAGCACGATGTACCCACCCACCGACAGGATCTCGAAGGGCACCGCGAGCGCCACGTAGAGGGGGTTGCCCTCCTGGACGTCCTGCCAGATGCGCGGCACCAGCTTGACGATGCCGAAGATGATCAGCAGGAAGATCGCGTACGTGATGACGCGGCCGAGCAGGTGCTTGAGCGCGGCGCGGTCCATGTGGCGCCACGCCGTGAGGTCGCGGTGCTGGCCGGGGTGGCGATGGGGGATGAATCGCGTGAGGTGCGACACGACCGTCACCCTACTCCCCGGCGTATCTGCGACCATCACCGCGATGGCGCTCGTTCCCCGGTCATGACCAACTCACCCCGCACGTCATGAGGTCGTTCCGCCGCGAGCGCCCCTCGCGCGGCCGCGTGCGCCCCACGCGGCCGCTGCTGCTGGCATTCCTCGGCGTGATCGCCGTGGGAACGCTGCTGCTGATGCTGCCCATCAGCAGCACGGCGCCCGGCGCCGCGCCATTCAGCGACGCCGTGTTCACGTCGGCAAGCGCTGTCACGGTTACCGGGCTCACCGTGGTGGAGACCGCCACCTACTGGACGGGATTCGGGGAGGCGGTGCTGCTGGTGCTCATGCAGGTTGGTGGCCTCGGCATCATGACCTTCACCGCCCTGCTGGTGGTCATCATCGGCGGGCGCCTCGGCATGCGTCGGCGCCAGGCGGCGCAGGCCGAGCAGGGCATCCTGGAGCCCGGGGAGATCAAGCGGGTGATCCTCGGGGTGGCGATCCTCTCGGCCACCGTGGAGGCCATACTCGCGCTGGTCCTCTTCCTGCGGTTCCTCTCGCTCGACCACAGCGTGGCGGACTCCGCATGGACCGCCGTGTTCCAGGGGGTGAGTGCGTTCAACAGCGCCGGCTTCTCGCTGTTCTCCGGCAGCCTCGACCAGTTCCAGGGCGACTGGATCGTGCTCATCACCGTCGCCGTGGGCGTGGTGGCCGGCGGCCTCGGCGTGCCCGTGTGGGCCGACCTCACCCGGCGCAGGCGCACGGGAGACACCCGGCGCCGGTGGTCGTTCCATACCCGGCTCACCCTGCTGGGCACGGGATTCCTGCTCGCCATCGGCTTCGTGGTGATCACGGCCTTCGAGTGGACCAACGACAAGACCCTTGGCGCGCTGCCCATCGGCGAGCGCATCCTGAACGGTGGGTTCGCTGCCGTCACGCCGCGGTCGGCCGGCTTCTCCACGGTCGACGTGGGCGCCATGCGCGATGAGACCCTCTTCTTCACCGACTTCCTCATGCTCATCGGTGGCGGCAGCGTGTCGCCCGCGGGCGGTATCAAGGTGACCACCATGGTGGTGCTCGTGCTCGCCACCGTGGCCTCCCTGCGCGGGGCCGCCGACGTGCAGTTCATCGGCAGGCGGCTTCCCATCGCCGCGATACGCCAGGCCCTGTCGGTGACGGTCATCTTCACCGGATCGATCCTGGTGGGCACCCTCGCCCTGCTGATCACGGCCGACTTCGGCCTCACCGCATCGCTGTTCGAGGTGACCTCCGCGTTCACCACCACGGGGCTCTCCACGGGCATCACGAGTTCGCTCCCGGTGGTGGCCGAGGGCATACTGATCGTGCTCATGGTCGTGGGGCGCCTCGCCCCGCAGCTGCTGGGCGCGGCGCTGGTGCTGCGTGAGACCGGCTCCACCTATCGCTACCCCGAGGAAAGGCCGATCGTTGGCTAGAGCGGAGATCCTGATCGTCGGCCTCGGGCGCTTCGGCTCGGCCGCCGCCACGAGCCTCATGAACCTGGGGCAGGACGTCATCGGGGTCGACTGCGACCCCAAGCTGGTGCAGCGTCATGCGCAGTCGGTGACCGAGGCCATCGAGGTGGACGCCACCGACATCGACGCCATGCGGCTGATCGGCGCAGAGGAGGTGCAGACCGCCGTCGTGGCCATCGGCAACGACATCGAGGCGAGCATCCTCGCCGCGTCGGTTCTGCTCGAGCTCGGCGTGCCGCGAGTGTGGGCCAAGGCCGTGAGCGATCGCCACGGGCGGATCCTCGAGCGACTGGGCGTGCACCGCGTGGTGTTCCCGGAGCGCGACATGGGTGACCGCGTGGCGCATGGCCTGGTGGGACTCACCCTCGACTTCGTGCTCATCGGCGCCGACTTCGCGATGGCCGAGACGACCGCGCCCAAGGAGGCCCTTGGCCGCTCGCTCGCGGAGGTCGGCCTGCGCAGCCGGTACGACGTCACCGTGGTGTGCACCAAGGCACCGGGTGGGCGCTTCACACTGACCGGCCCCGACACCGTGCTGCAGCCCGACGACATCCTGCTGGTCATCGGCGAGAAGGAGAACGTCGAGAGGTTCTCGCAGCTCGACTAGGCACCTGATGGTGCCCTAGGGCCAGAGGCTGCGGGCCGGCGGCACCTCGATGCCCAGCGGCTTGCCCGCCCGCGCCAGGTCCGCCATCAGCTTCTTCTTCACCGCCGTGGCACGCTCGTGCAGGCGCGAGGTGGGGTCGTTGGTGGGCATGCCGCCGGCACGCAGGTGCGCCATGGTGCCCTTGTTGGCGGCGATCGACACCACGAATGCCTCGATCACGTCACGCCGCACGTAATCGATGCGGGCGGGCGGCGGGGGCAGGTCGCGAAGACGCGCGAGGGTGTCCACGCGGTCCGGGATGATCTGCTTCTCGATGACGTCTGCACCGGCCTGGGGCGTTATCTCGCGAGCGTGCACGCGGTCGAGCGTGGCGTTGAGGTCGGCGCGCACCGGGCCGTGGCGGTCGAGCTCGGCGAGCACCGCGCGAATCCACGAACGGGCATCCATGCCGCCGAGCAGCACGGTCGGCCCACGGAATGCCTTGCCACGCACCGTGATGACGGGCCGCACGCGGAGAGTGCCGTGCTTCTTCAGCAGGCGGCGGCCAGCGGGATCGAGCACGATCCTCGTGCCGATCCGGGCTCCGCTGGGACCCTCCATCTTCGCCTGGCCGATGATGGTGGCCTGGTTAGCCGCTCGTCCACGCGATCCGACGCCCACCAGCTGCAGGTCGACCTTGGCTCGGCAGCGCGCAGCGAGGCTGCCACGGCAGCGGGCTGCCACGGTGAGGGAGTCCTTCGAGCCACGCACCACGGCGGCCGCGGTCTGCACGACCTCGCGGGCGTCGGGTGCCACGAGGGTGACCAACTTGCTCGCAACGGTGGTGACGCCGTCGCTCGTGACCTCGCTTCGCACCGTTGCCCTGATGGTGCCCCTGCGGGCCAGCGAGCGCTGCAGGGTGGCCGGAAGCTTCGCGGTAAGGGCGGCCGTCCTGCCGCTCTGCACCACGCCATCCGCGGTTGACACGTTCTTTCCGCCAACGACCAGGATGACCCTCACCTGACAGGTACCGGATGCGCTCTCGCAGCGCGCGGCCAAGACGGCATCGCCGCTCTCGCGTACCCGGGTGCCGGTGAGCTCCACGGTGGCCTGCTGCGGCGCAGCGGGAACCGCGGCCGGAAGCGGTACCGCGGCGCTCGCCCATGCCGATACGTTGCCGGCGCGGTCGATGCCGCGCACGTAGACGGTCTGTCCCGCAGCGGCCGCGAGGGTGATGCTCTCGCGTGATGCCGCGTTGACCGGTCCGGGGTCGGCGGGGTTCAGGGTGGCCTGCCACGACTCGAGCCCGCTGGCCGCGTCGCTGATGGCCGGGGTCACGCGCACGAGGTTCCCGGCGTCGGGCTGCAGGGAGATCGTCCCGATCACCGGCGGGTCGGGGTCGAACATGATCGACGTCGACCCGGTCGACGTGACCGTGCCCGCGGAGTCGGCGAAGCGGTAGTGCACCGTGCGGTTGCCCGCGGCTCCGGCCGCGAGGGTCCATGCCACCTGCGTGGATATCGGGCTGCGGATGGCATCGGAGTAGTCGGCCTGGTTCGCCAGGTCGATGAAGCGCGTGCCGGCCGGCCAGATGATGTCGGCGATCGCCGCGCGCGCCGTGGCGTACTGATCACCGCCGTTGAGCTGCACGCCCGGGGTGCCCGGGGGCGGGTTCGGCGGCACGAACATCTCCCACGTCGTGGTGGTGATGTTGGCGCCGATGTTGCCCGCCGCATCGAGGATGCGCACCCGGAGCGTGTGGTTGCCCGGCGTGATGCCGCTGAATGTGGCCGGTGACGTGCACGCCGCCCACGTGGCGCCGTCGAGCGAGCACTGCGCCGCCGCGCCGTCGCTTCCCAGGGTGAAGTTGAACGTGGCCACCGACGATGCCGTGGGTGAGGTCGGGCCCGAGGTGATGACCGCGGTGCCCGTGGGCGGGGTGGTGTCCACCGCCCAGCGCACTGTGGAGAGCGTGCTCGCGTTACCCGCCACATCTGTGCTGCGGATATCCAGCACATAGGTGCCGTCCGCAAGACCGGTGTAGGCCACCGGGTTGGAGCACGGCTCCCACGCCCCGCCCAGAAGGCGGCACTCGGTGACGGTGCCGGGCTCGCTGGTGACGCCGATGCTGGCGTTGGGGTTGTTGGTCGGGTCGGACGGACGCGGTGCGGCACCGGGCGCCTGCGGCGGCGTGGTGTCCACCATCCAGCGCACGGCCGTCTCGGACGAGTAGTTGGGTGGGGTCGCCGTATCGCGCTGGCGCACCACCAGCTCATGGGCACCCTGCGCGAGACCGGACATCGTGAGCGGGTTCGCCGGACACGGGTCGAGCCACGTGCTGCCATCGACCTTGCACTCGAGCACGGCATTGGGCTCGGTGGTGAAGCTCATCGTCGCCGAGGTCTGGTTGGTGGGGCTTGCCGGAATGCCGCTGATGCCCACCTCGGCAGGCGCGTTGGTGTCGACCGTGAACGTCGAGACGGCCTCCGGGCCGCGATTGCCCGCCACATCAACTTGGCGCACCTTGAGCGTGTGGACGCCGTCGATGAGCGGCTCCGTGGTGAAGGGACTCGTGCAGGGGGCCCACGCGCCGCCATCGACCTGACACTCGAAGGTGGTGCTGCCGTCACCCGTGAAGGTGAAGGTGGGCGTGGTGTCGGCCGTCGCGGCGGGCATGTCCCCGATAGCCGGCGGATCGGCAGGTGCCGTCGTGTCGATGGTCCACAGCTGGCGCGCCACAGGACCGGCGTTACCCGCGGTATCGAGCAGACGCGCCTCGATGGAGTGGGTTCCGTCGGCGAGGCCCGCGCGCGTGACCGGGCTCGCGCAGGTGGTCCAGCCACCTCCATCGATACGGCACTGGAAGGTGGTGCCGGGCTCGCCCGTGAGCGTGGCAGACAGGTTCGTGCTCGACGTGATGGTGCTGGGCACGCCACTGATGCCCGGGGCGGAGGCCGGCGGCACGGTGTCCACCGCCCAGGTCACCGTGACGGGCGGGCTGGCGTTGCCGGCGGCGTCCAACTCGCGCACGCTCACCACGTGGGTGCCGTTGGAGAGCCCGGAGAGGGTCACCGGGCTCGCGCAGGGCGCCCAGGCCCCGCCGTCGATGCGGCACTCGAAAGTGTCACCCGACTCGGCGGCACTGATCGTGAGGCTGGCGGAGGCCTGGCTGGTGGGGCTCACCGGGCGGTTGCCCACGGTCGGCGCGGCGGGCGCCACGGTGTCGACGATCCACGTTGTGCTTGTGATGCCGCTCACGTTGCCCGCGGCGTCCAGCGCGCGCAGCTGCAGGGTGTGCGATCCATCGGCGAGGCCCTCGGCCGTGAAGGGCGACGAGCACGGTGTCCACGAACCGGAGTCGAGCTTGCACTCGAAGGTGGTTCCGGGCTCGGCGCTGAGGTTCACGCTCACCGACGTCGCGTTGGTGGCGCCGGAGGGCGCGCCCGAGACCAGCGGGTCGCCGGGCGCCGCGGTGTCCACGGTGATCGCCCGGGTGAGGGGCGTGCCGCCGTTGCCGGCCTGGTCGACCGTGCGCACCTCGAAGGTGTGCGCGCCATCGCTGAGGCGTGCCGCCGCGAAGGGGCTGATGCATGCCGTGAAGGGATCGCCATCCACGCTGCACTCATACGACTCATCCTGCGCCGCCCCGGTGAAGGCCCACGTGGGGGTCGGGTCGTTGGTGGGCCCGTTCGGGCCGCTGGTGATGGTGGGGATCGTGCTGGGCGGCTCCGCCAGGGTCACCCAGGTGCGCGTGGCATCGGGGCCGCGGTTGCCCGCGGCATCCACAAGTGCCACCCGGAACGTGTGGGTGCCGCTGCCGAGCTGGCCCGATGTGAACGGGCTGGTGCACGCCGCATAGGCGCCCGAGTCGATGGCGCATGCGTAGGTCTCGCCCACTCCGGCACCGGCGAAGGTGAGGGACGGCGTGAGGTCGTTGCTGAACGCCGCGGGACCCGTGAGGATCCCCGGCGAGGAGGCCGGGGCCGTGGTGTCCACCACCCACGAGTGGGTGCTCGGCATGCCGATGTTCCCGGCCTCGTCGATCAGCGCCACCTGGAACGAGTGGGTGCCATCCCCGAGGGCCGACGGGGCGAACGGGCTGGTGCAGGCCGCCCACGCGCCGCCGTCCACCCTGCACACGTAGGTGTCGGGGGCGGTGGCACCGGTGAAGGTGAAGGCCGGCGTGGGGTTGGACGACGGGTTTGCGGGAGCCGACCCGATGCTCACCGACCCGGCGGGTGCGGTGCGGTCGACGGTCCAGGCACGAGTGGCGTTGGGGCCGGCATTGCCGGCGGCATCGACGATGCGCACCAGCAGCGAGTGCGCGGCCTCCGGCAGCCCGCTGATCACATACGGCGTGCTGCAGGGCAGCCAGCCGGTGCCGTCGAGGTTGCACTGGTACGACTCGCCCGCACCGGCGCCGGTGAACGTGAAGGTGGCCGATGTGGCCTGCACCACGCCGCTGGGGCCTGATGCGATGTCAGGCGCGGCGGCTGGCGCAACGGTGTCGACATTCCAGGTGTAGGACGATGCCGGGCCCACGTTGCCCGCCGCGTCCACGGCGCTCACCTCGAGCGTGTGGCTGCCGTCTGTGAGCCCCGTCAACGCATAGGGCGCCGTGCAGGGCACGGCAGGCGCACCGTCGAGCGAGCACATGGCTGATGCGCCGCCGGAGGGCAGGGAGAAGCCGAACGTGGCCGATGACGACGCCGATGACGAGTCGGGCGTGCCGGTGAACGACGGGGCGCCCGGAACGACGGTGTCCACAATCCACGTGACCGATGCTTCCGTGCTCCGGTTGCCGGCAGCGTCGACCGCCCGCGTGCGGAAGGTGTGGCTGCCGTCGCTGAGGCCGCTCACCGGAGCCGGGCTGGTGCAGGCCGCCCACCCGCCGGAGTCGAGCAGGCACTCGAGCGTGGTGCCGGCCCCCGCAGAGATACCGAACGAGCCCGACGACTGGTTGCTGGGATTCGCCGGGCGGGTGCCGATCACCGGCGCGGCGGGCGGCGTGGTGTCCACGGTCCAGGTGATGCCGCTTTCCACGCTGAGCGTGAACGTGCTGTCGGCCAGGGTCTTGCGCTGGCGCGCGACCACGGAATGGTCGCCCTCCGAGAGCCCGCTCAGCGCAAGCGTGAGGGGGCCGGGCGCAGTGCCTGTGACCGGGCAGGGCACCTGCCAACCGGATCCGTCGACATTGCACTCGAGCGAGTAGGTCGCCACGCCCGGCTCGTCCGCGCTGATGGTCATCGTGGGCGCGCCGGTGGCGGCGTTCGTCGGGCTCGCCGGGATGTTCCCGAACACCACGCTCGGAGGCGCCTGGGAGTCGATCGTCCAGTTGAACGTGAGGTGCGGCGGGTCACTGACGTTGCCGCCGCCATCCACCTGGCGCACCTCGAGCACGTGGGCGCCATCCGGCAGCGACGGTGTCGTGAATGGACTGCTGCACGCGGCCCAGGTGCCGTTGTCGAGCCTGCACTCGAAGGTGCTGGTCGTGGCGCCGGTGAAGGTGAACGTGCTGGTGTCGTTGGACGTCGACGCGGGCATCACCGGGCCGGCGGGGGCCGGGGGCATGCTGGTGAAGACCGACCACATGCGTGCCGCGCCCGGCCCGGTGTTGCCCGCGGCATCGACCAGGCGCACCCGCCACGTGCGGTTGCCATCAGCCAGGCCCGTGAGG
>JBIIJJ010000060.1:0-8497 GCA_044233875.1 Miltoncostaeaceae bacterium
CATCTCGAGTCCGTCCCACGATCCCCGCGTGGCGCGCGCGGCCAGCGAGCGGATGTTGGGCACGCCCACGATCAGGCGGCCGCCCGGGGCGAGCAGTGCGCGTATCTCCCCGAGCGTTGCCAGCGGGTCGGGCACGTGCTCGAGCACCTGCGACATGCGGATGACGTCCCATGGACCGTCGGGAAGCCCGCCGTCGTGCAGCAGGGCATCGAGCGAGCCGTGCAGCACCCAGCGATTGCCCTGCTCATGAGCGACTTCCACGGCCCGGGCGGACGGCTCGACGCCCCAGGCCTCATGGCCGGCCTGCCGGAAGGCCAGCACGGCCCCACCGGTGCCCGCGCCGACGTCCAGCACCTTCATGCCGGGCCGCATGGCCCCGCCGGTCTCGGCCTCGGGAATGACCGCGCCGAGCAGCCGGGCCGTGCGCGCCCCCGATGCACCGGCCCGTGCCAGCGCCGTGCGCGAGGCCTTCGCGGTCACCGACTCGCCCTCACCCCCGTGCTGCGGGTACTCGTCGGGGTACCAGGCCGCGGGGTCGTCGGGCCACGGGTCGGTCCTGTACAGCCGGCACGAGGGGCACTCCACCACGCGGAACTCACCGGGCATGCCCCGGCGATGGTCGCGGGCGGTCAGCACCTCCCGGCCACCCGGCATGGCGCAGATGGGACAGCACGACGCATGGGTGGTGAGATCGGGCACGGGGCCGGAGGATACGGCCCTGAAACCAGTAGCCTTGCCGGAACGTGACGCCGCTGCCGAACCCCGAGGACATCCTCCCGCACCGGGAGCCCTTCCTCTTCATTGACGAGATCCTCGAATTGGTGCCCGGGGAGTCGGCGCGCGCCCGTTGGACCCTGGCCCCCGACACGCCGTTCCTCGCCGGGCACTTTCCCGGCGAGCCGATCATGCCGGGCGTCATCATCGTGGAGGCCCTGGCGCAGACCGGGGCGCTCGCGGCGCTCTCCACCGACGACGGCAAGGGCAAGCTGGCGCTGTTCGCAGGGGTCGACAAGTGCCGGTTCAAGCGGCCGGTGCGGCCGGGCGACACCCTGGAGTTCGAGACGCGCGTCACGCGCGTGCGCGGGCCCATCGGCGAGGCCGAGGCCGTTGCCCGCGTGGGCGACGAGGTGGCATGCCAGGCCATCCTCAAGTTCGCGATCGTCGACCGCGACCAGTTGGAGCCATCCTGAGCCTGGTGGCGGCATCCGGCCGCGCCCGGCCGAGGGCGCGGCTGACGGGCGTGGGCGCCTACGTGCCCGAGCGCGTGCTCACCAACGCCGAACTCGAGAAGATGGTGGACACCAGCGACGAGTGGATCGTGTCGCGCACGGGAATCCGCGAGCGCCACATCGCCGCCGACGACCAGGCCACCACCGACCTGGCCGCGGCCGCCGTGCGTGACCTGCTGGACCGCACCGGCACCGACCCCGCCGACGTCGACCTGCTGATCGTTGCCACGACCACCCCCGACTACGTGTTCCCGCCCTGCGCCCCGCTGGTGGCCACGATGACCGGAATGGACTGCCCGGCGGCCTTCGACACCAACGCCGTGTGCTCGGGGTTCATGTACGGCATCGCCCAGGCCACCGGCATGGTCGAGAGCGGCATCGCCCGCAGGGCGGTGGTGGTGGGCGCCGAGACCCTGTCGCGCATCATCGACTGGGACGACCGCGCGACCTGCGTGCTGTTCGCCGACGGCGCGGGCGCAGTGATGATCGAGGCCGATGACGGCGAGCCCGGCACGGGCGTGATCGGCGTGGAGCTGGGCTCGGATGGCTCGGGTCGGTCCGACCTGTGCGTGCCGGCCGGCGGCTCGCGCGCGCCGATCACCGACGACACCCCGTACGCCGACACGCGCATCCAGATGAACGGGCGTGAGGTGTTCCGGTTCGCCACGCGCATCCTGGTGGAGTCGTCCACCCGCCTGCTCGACGAGGCGGGGCTCACGATCGACGACGTCGACCTGCTGGTGGCCCACCAGGCGAACGAGCGCATCCTCGACCACGCGTCGGAGCGCATGGGCATTCCCCCCGAGAAGGTGGCCATGAACCTCGATCGCGTGGGCAACACGTCGTCGGCCAGCATCCCGCTGGCGCTCGCGGATGCCCTCGACTCGGGGCAGCTCAAGGAGGGATCGCTGGTGATGATGGTCGGGTTCGGCGCGGGCCTCACGTGGGGCAGCGTGCTGGTGCGATGGGAGCCGCGCTCATGATCGCGCTGCTCTTCCCGGGCCAGGGCGCCCAGCAGGTGGGCATGGGCCGCGAGCTGGTGGAGGCCTTCCCCGTGGCGGCGGACACCTTCGCCGAGGCCAATGACGCCCTGGGCTACGACATCACGCGCATCATCTTCGAGGGGCCGGAGGACGACCTGGTGCGCACCGACGTGTGCCAGCCGGCGATCCTCACCATGAGCGTGGCCTGCCTGCGCGTTGCCCGCGACCACGGGCTCGAGGCCGACCTGGCGCTGGGCCACTCGCTGGGCGAGTTCTCGGCGCTGGTGGCGTGCGGGTCAATCGGCTTCGATCAGGCCGTGCGCCTGGTGGGCGAGCGCGGCGCCGCCATGCAGGCGGCCGGCGAGGCACGCCCCGGCACCATGGCGGCGATCCTCGGGCAGTCGGATGCCGAGGCCGAGGCCCTGTGCGCCGAGGCGGGCGATGTGTGGCCGGCCAACTACAACTGCCCCGGCCAGGTGGTGGCGTCCGGCACGGTGGAGGGCATCGAGCGGCTGCTCGCCATTGCCGGCGAGCGCGGCATCAAGGCCACGCAGCTCAAGGTGGGCGGCGCGTTCCACAGCCCCCTCATGGAGCCGGCCTCCGAGCGCCTGGCCCCGGCCCTCGAGGCCTGGGATCCGCAGCCGGCGTCGCCGGAGTTCCTGTCCACCACCACCGCGCAGGTGGAGCCCGCCGATCGCATGCGCCCGGTGCTGCTCGACCAGCTGACCTCCCCGGTGAGGTTCGGCCACGCCGTGGAGACCGCCATCGCAATGGGCGCCGACCGCTTCGTGGAGCTCGGCCCCGGCCGCGTGCTTTCGGGGCTGGTCAAGCGCATCAAGCGCGATGCGGTGCTGCATCAGGTATCGGGCCCCGAGGGCCTCGACGGCATTGCGGAGGTGATGGCATGAGCGTGGTGCTGGTGACCGGCGCGAGCCGGGGCATCGGAGCGGCCTGCGCCGTGGCGCTGGCGAAGGCCGGCCACGACGTGGCCATCGGCTACGTGGGCGACGAGGCCGGGGCGAAGGCCACGGCCGCCGCCGTGCAGGCCGAGGGCCGCTCCGCCGCGATCGTGCAGGGCGACATCGCCGACCCGGCCGCGGCGGAGGCCGTGGTGACCGGGGCGGAGGATGCCCTGGGGCCCCTCTACGGCCTGGTGCTGAATGCGGGCGTGACCCGCGACGGCCTGATGATGCGCATGGGCGATGACGACTGGCGCACGGTCATCGACACCAACCTCTCCGGCTCGTTCTACTGCGCCCGCGCGGCGCTGCGCGGCATGATGAAGCGCCGCGAGGGCTCGATCGTGGCGATGTCGTCGGTGGTCGGGCTCATGGGCAACGCGGGTCAGGTGAATTACGCTGCGGCCAAGGCGGGGCTCATCGGCATGACCAAGTCGCTCGCCAAGGAGGCCGGGTCGCGTGGGGTGAGGGCCAATGCCATCGCCCCCGGGTACATCGGCACGGACATGACTGACGTTCTATCGGATGACATCAAGGAGCAGTTGATCGGCCACACCCCCTTGGGACGCCTGGGCACACCGGACGACGTCGCGGGCCTCGTGGCGTTTCTCTGCTCGGACGCCTCGTCGTTCATCACCGGGACGGTCATTCCGGTGGACGGCGGGCTGGGGATGTAGGCGGGAGAACTCATGGCGAGCACCCTCATAAACGACACGGGCCTCCGGCGCGTGGTCATCACGGGCATCGGCGTGGTGTCGCCCCTGGGCATCGGGCGCGACGATGTCTGGAGCGCGGCGAAGGCCGGCACCCCCACGGCGGCGCCGATCCGCCAGTTCGACCCCTCGGACTGCGCCACGCACTTCGCGTGCGAGGTGCCCGAGTCGTTCGACATCGAGCAGTTCCTCGACCGCAAGACGGCCCGCCGCATGGACCGCTTCTCGCACCTTGGCGTGGCCGCGGCCATGCTGGGATACGAGGACTCGGGAATCAAGGGCACGATCGAGCCCGAGCGCATGGGCGTGCTCATCGGATCAGGCATCGGTGGAATCCAGACCTGGCACGAGCAGACCGTGCGCCTGCGCGACCTCGGCCCCACGCGCGTGAGCCCGCTGTTCATCCCCACGATCATCGCCAACATGGGCGCCGCCCAGTCGTCGATGGAGCTCGGCCTCAAGGGCCCGCTCTCGTGCAGCACCACCGCCTGCGCGTCGGCCAACCACGCCATCGGCGACGCCTTCGACCACATCCGGCTGGGGCGCGCAGACGCCATGATCGCCGGCGGTACCGAGGGCGCCGTTGCGCTGGTGGGAATCTCGGGCTTCAACGCCATGAAGGCCCTCTCCACCCGCAACGACGACCCGCAGACGGCCAGCCGCCCGTTCGACATGGGTCGCGACGGCTTCGTGATGGGCGAGGCCGGCGCGGTCATCGTGCTCGAGGAGATGCAGCACGCCATCGATCGCGGCGCGGAGATCATCTGCGAGCTCGCCGGCTACGGGCTTTCGGGCGACGCCCACCACATCACCGAGCCCGATCCCACGGCCGTGGGCCCCGCCCTGGCGATGACCATGTCGCTGGCCGACGCCGGCATCGACCCCTCCGAGGTCGACTACGTGAACGCGCACGGCACCAGCACGCCCGTGGGCGACCCGTCCGAGATCCGCGTGATCAAGCGCGCGCTGGGCGAGGAGAAGGCCGCGAAGACCATGGTGAGCAGCACCAAGTCGATGCACGGCCACACGCTGGGTGCCGCAGGCGGCCTGGAGGCCGCGCTCACGGCGCTGGCCGTGCGCGACGGCGTGGTGCCGCCCACGATCAACGTGACCGATCTCGACCCCGAGTGCGCGGGCGTGGACCACGTGCTGGGCGAGGCCCGCGAGGCCGACGTGCGCGTGGCCCTCTCGAACGTGTTCGGATTCGGCGGCCACAACGCCACGCTGGCGTTCCGCCGCATGGAGGGCTGATGGCCAGGGCTGGGCATGCCGGCGGGCACTTCCCCAGCAGCCTCCGGGTGGCCCTCACGCCACTGCGCGACGCGTGGTTCCGCGTGGCCACGAGGATCTACGGACCCGGCACCAGGACCCGGCCCTGGACGTGGATTGGCGACGAGCGCATTGCCATCGGCAGCGTTCCCACGCCCGAGAGCCTGCAGGTGCTGGCACGCGAGGGCGTGACCCATGTGGTCAACTGCCGCGCGCGCCTGCAGACGCACTTCAGCCAGGACCTCTCGGCCGAGCGCTCGGTCTTCGGCGATCGCAACGTGGCGGTGGCGCCCATGTGGGACCACGGACGCCACCAGCCGCCCGAGAAGTGGGCCCGCGCCGCGGAGATCGCCGCGGGCTGGCTCGACGACGACCCCAATGCGCGCGTGCTCATCCACTGCCAGCGCGGCCGGCGCCGCTCGCTGTTCGTGGCGTATGCGGTGCTGCGCCTGCGTGGGCGTTCGCCCGAGGTGGCGGCGCGCGACCTGCTGGAGCACCGCCACGAGGCCCGGCTGGTGCCCACGTACCGCAAGGCGGTGGAGGACTGGCTCGCCACCGGCGCGGCGCCCATCCATCAGTCGGACGTCGTGAGATGATGTCCACCCAATGAGCCGTGTCGGACACAACATCCACGTGTCGGTCGATCGCCTGCGCCAGCTGGCGCACCGCGACGCCCGCCCGCGCAAGATCAGGGCCGACGCCGGCACCTGCCCCAAGTGCGACAGCCACTACTCGGCCGACGAGATGCGCCGCAACCTGCGGGTGTGCCCGGCCTGCGGCCACCACTTCCCCGTGACCGCGCGCGAGCGCCTGGAGCAGCTGGGGGAGCCCGGCGGCTACGTGGAGCTGTGGCCCGAGCTGCGGGCCGCTGACCCGCTGCAGTTCACCGACCTCAAGCCGTACACCGAGCGCATCACCGAGGCCGAGAAGAGCACGGGCATGCACGAGGCCATCGTGTGCGCCGAGCTCGAGGTGCGCCACCAGCCCGCCGTTGCGGCCATCATGGACTTCACGTTCATGGGCGGCAGCATGGGCGCCGTGGTGGGCGAGAAGTTCGCGCGCGCCTGCGACCACGCCGCGCAGAAGGGCGTGCCCCTCATCGTGGTGGCGGCGTCCGGTGGCGCGCGCATGCAGGAGGGCACGCTGGCCCTCATGCAGATGGCCAAGACCGTCATCTCGCTCGACGCCCTGGCCGAGGCCCGGGTGCCCGTGGTCGTGGTGCTGGCGCATCCCACCACCGGCGGCGTGTGGGCGTCGTTCGCATCGCTGGGCGATGTGACGTACGCGGAGCCCGGCGCGCTCATCGCCTTCAGCGGCCCGCGCGTGATCGAGGAGACCACCCGCGAGGTGCTGCCCGCCGACTTCGGCCGCGCCGAGGCGCAGCTTCGCAACGGCCAGGTGGACGACGTGGTCGACCGTCGCGAGCTGGCCGAGCGCATCGGGCGCATCCTGCACATCCTCCGCCGTCCCGAGATGGAGAGCCCTCAGGGCACGGGCCCGCAGGCGCTGCAGTGGGCGCAGGGCGGTGCCCAGAAGGTGAAGTCGATGATGGACCGCATCCGCCCCGGGTCCACCGATGGCGAGGACGCCGGATGAGCGACAAGAAGAGCGGCGGGCGCTTCGTGCGCAAGGTGGCCGAGAAGGTGCGGCGTCCGGGGTCTGACGGGGGCGACGAGGACCTCTGGGAGAGCGTGCAGCTCGCCCGCCACGCCGAGCGGCCCTACACGCTCGACTACATCAACCGCATGTGCTCCGAGTTCGAGGAGATGCACGGTGACCGCCTCTATGGCGACGACGCCGCGCTGGTGGCGGGGTTCGGCCGGTTCCACGACCGCCCGGTGGCCTTCATCGGGCAGCAGAAGGGCCGCGATACCAAGGAGCGCACCTACCGCAACTTCGGCATGGCGGGGCCCGAGGGCTACCGCAAGGCCATGCGCGTGATGGAGATCGCGAACCGCCTGGGCATCCCCGTGGTGACGCTCATCGACACCCCGGGGGCATTCCCCGGTGCCAGCGCCGAGGAGCGCGGGCAGGGCGGCGCCATCAGCCGCAGCATCCAGATGATGTGGCGCCTCGACGTGCCCACCATCGCGGTGATCATCGGCGAGGGGTCATCCGGTGGCGCCCTGGGCCTGGGCGTGGCCGACCGCGTGCTGATGCTCGAGAACAGCACCTACTCGGTCATCAGCCCCGAGGGTGCCTCGGCGATCCTGTGGCGCGACGCCAGCAAGGCCAAGCTGGCCGCGCAGGCGTTCAAGCCCACTGCCGCCAACTGCTACTCGTGGGGCGTGGTTGACGCGGTGGTGCCCGAGCCCGAGGGCGGCGCGCACACCGATCACGAGCAGGCCGCGGAGATCCTCGACCAGTACATCTACCGCGCGCTCACCGAGCTCTCCGCCATGCCGTCGGCCGATCGCCGGCGCGCACGTCGCGAGCGCTTCCGCAGGCTCGGGCCGCTTCGCGACCCCGAGGGCGGCATGAGCATGGCCACCGGCCGCGAGACCCCTCCCCCGGGCTGACCATGCCGTCGGCGGAGGATCCCGCGGAGCGCCGCATGGATGCGGCCCGGCTGGCGCCCATCGACGACCCCCTTGCGCTTGCCCGCGCCGTTCCGGACGGCGACCCGAGTGAGCCCTGGCCGCAGGTGAGGGACATCCTCGATGACGCCCGCACGGCGCTGCCGGACGCCGAGTTCGACAAGGTGGTGAGCCAGACCCGCCGGGTCATCATGCCGCTGCTGCACGGCCGCCCGGCCGAGTGGCCGCCCACGGGCCCGTCGGATGGCGGCAGCCTGCCTGCCGGAGCCGCCGCGGCCATGCGCGACCTGCGCGCCACCCTGTGCCTGTCGGCGCGCCACGGGGGGCCCGGCAGCACCGGGGCCCTCGCCATGCTGGGGCGCAGGATCGATGCCCACCTCGACGACCTGGTGACCGGGCGCGACAGGTAGCGCCCCCCGCGGGTCAGCGTGCCGGTGCATCCCCCCGCAGCACCAGCAGCCCCTTTGCCGGGGTCATCACCACCCGGCGGTGCCGCCCCAGCGGCTCGCCATCAGCCTGCACGGCCATGCCCTCGGTGCTCTCGAGCACGATCGACTCATTCGCCATGCCGTGGGCCACGCGGGATGAATCGAGGTGCCAGGCACCCGTGAACGCCCCGGCGGCGGCGATGGCGGGCCCGCTCATGCCGCGGGTCACCGAGCCGAGCCATCCAAGCGCCCCCTCCTGCCCGGCATCAGGGATGAGGTCGAAGGGGCGCTGGCGGAAGAAGGCGTAGGGGCGCGTGCAGGCCACGCTCATCGATGCCATGGGGAAGGGCGTGCCGCCATCGATGGAGACCCGCATCAG
>JBIIJJ010000061.1:0-8416 GCA_044233875.1 Miltoncostaeaceae bacterium
CGCCGCCGTAGGCCTTGCGCGTGATCACCGTGATCTTGGGCACCGTGGCCTCGGCGTAGGCGTACAGCAGCTTGGCCCCGTGCAGGATGATGCCGCCGTACTCCTGGCTGGTGCCGGGCAGGAACCCCGGCACGTCCACGAACGAGATGATCGGGATGCCGAAGGCGTCGCAGAAGCGGATGAACCGCGCGCCCTTGATGGAGGCGTCGATGTCCAGCACTCCCGCCAGCGCCTTGGGCTGGTTGCCGATCACGCCCACCGAGTGGCCGTTGAGGCGCGCAAAGCCGATCACCAGGTTCTGCGCGTAGAGCGGAGCCACCTCGAGGAATTCCCCGTCGTCGAACACCAGCTCGATGACGCCCTTCATGTCGTACGGCTTGTTGGGGTTGTCCGGCACGATCGTGTGCAGCCCGGGCTCGCGGCGCTCGGGATCGTCGGACGGAACCTCGTAGGGCGCCCCCTCCAGGTTGTTCTGGGGGATGAACGAGAGCAGGTGGCGCACCTCGTCGATGCACGACTCCTCGTCCTCTGCCGCGAACTGGCACACGCCCGACTTCATGGCGTGGCTGAGCGCCCCGCCGAGGTCCTCCATCGAGACGTCCTCGCCCGTCACCGTCTTGATCACGTCGGGGCCCGTGATGAACATGTGGCTCGTCTGCTTCACCATGAAGATGAAGTCGGTGATGGCGGGGCTGTACACCGCGCCACCGGCGCAGGGACCCAGGATCACGGAGATCTGGGGGATCACGCCGCTGGCCTGCACGTTGCGCAGGAAGATATCGGCGTAGCCGCCCAGGCTCACCACGCCCTCCTGGATGCGCGCGCCGCCGGAGTCGTTCAGGCCCACGATGGGGCAGCCCATGCGCACCGCGAGGTCCATGACCTTGCAGATCTTCTCGGCGAACACCTCGCCCAGGCTGCCGCCGAACACGGTGAAGTCCTGGCTGAACACGAAGATGCGGCGGCCGTCCACGGTGCCGTGGCCGGTGATGACGCCGTCGCCCCACGGGCGGTTGTCCTCGATGCCGAAGCCCGTGGAGCGGTGGCGCGTGAACATGTCGAGCTCCACGAACGAGCCCGGGTCGAGCAGCAGGTCGATGCGCTCGCGGGCCGTCAGCTTCCCGCGGGCGTGCTGGCGCTCAACGCCGGCGCCGCCCGACGGGTTCATGGCCTCGGCGCGCAGCTCCTCGAGGTACTTCTCCGCGTCGGAGGTGTTCATCCGCGCCCCGCGATCATGCGGTCGTACTCGCCGAACTCCTCGCGCAGCACCCCGCACACCTCGCCGATGGTGGCGCGGGCGCCCAGCGCCCGGTGCATGGGGGGCAGCAGGTTGTCGGTGCCGCGTGCGGCGGTGCGCACGGCATCGAGCGCAGCGGCCACGTCGGCCTCGTCGCGTGAGGCGCGCAGGTCGGCCAGGCGCTGCACCTGAGCGCGCTCCACGGCCGGGTCGATCTTGAGGATGTCGATGCGCTGCTCCTCGGGTTCCGCCTGGATGTTGATACCCACCACCTTGCGTTCGCCGCTCTCCATCGCCTTGTGCCAGCGGTAGGCGGCATCGGCGATCTCATCGCGCATGAACTCGATGCTGTCCACGGCGCCACCGCGCTCGTCGATGCGGGTGATCAGCTCGTCGGCCCGCTGCTCGATCTCGGCGGTGAGCGACTCCACCATCCAGCCGCCCGCCATGGGGTCGACGCTGTCGGTGATGCCGGTCTCCTCGGCGATCACCTGCTGCGTGCGAAGGGCCAGCTTGGCCGACTGCTCGGTGGGCAGCGCCAGTGCCTCGTCGTAGCCGTTGGCGTGGATCGACTGCGCGCCGCCGAGCGCTGCCGACAGCACCTGCAGCGCCACGCGCACCACGTTGTTGTCGGGCTGCTGGGCCGTGAGCGTCGAGCCGCCGGTCTGCGCGTGGAACCTCAGCGCCATCGACTTGGGATCGGTGGCGCCAAAGCGCTCGCGCATGATGCGCGACCACAGGGTGCGCGCCGCGCGGAACTTGGCGATCTCCTCGATGAAGTTGGAGTGCGCGTTGAAGAAGAACGACAGGCGCGGGGCGAAGCGGTCAACGTCGAGCCCGGCGTCCACCGCGGCCTGCACGTAGGCGATGCCGTCCGCCAGGGTGAATGCCACCTCCTGCACGGCGGTCGAGCCGGCCTCGCGGATGTGGTACCCGCTGATGGAGATGGTGTTGAAGCGCGGCATCTCCGCTGCGCAGTACGCGAAGGTGTCGGTGGTGAGCCGCATGCTCGCGTGCGGCGGGAAGATGTAGTTGCCGCGGGCGACGTACTCCTTGAGGACGTCGTTCTGGATCGTGCCGCGCAGCTGATCGGGGGCCACGCCCTGCGACTCGCCCACCAGGCGGTAAAGCAGCAGCAGCACGGCCGCCGGCGCGTTGATGGTCATGCTGGTGGACACCTCGCCCAGCGGGATGCCGTCGAACACGCGCTGCATGTCGTCGAGCGAGTCGATCGCCACGCCCACGCGCCCCACCTCGCCAAGCGCACGGGGATCGTCGGAGTCCATGCCCAACTGCGTGGGCAGGTCGAACGCCATCGACAGGCCGGGCGCGCCGTTGGCGAGCAGGTACCGGAACCGCTCGTTGGTCTCCTCGGCCGTCGCGAAGCCCGCGTACTGCCGCATTGTCCACGGCTTCTCGCGGTACATCGTGCGGTAGGGACCCCTGGTGAAGGGGAATTCCCCGGGTTCGCCCAGGCGATCCGCGAGGTCGAGCCCCGCCACGTCATCCGCGTGGTAGACGGGCTCTATGTCGATGCCGGAGTCCGTGCTCCGGGCGTGTCCCGCAGCGTCGGTGCCGCTGCTCACGAGCGCCTCCAGAGGTTGAGCAACACGCTCGGAAGGCCCCTCGCGTGCGGCGGCACGCTACCAAAGGGGGGATTTCCCCGGCATTACAGTGCGACCCGATGGACGACCGCATCACCGTGACCGTGCTGCTGTTCGCCTCGCTCGCGGAGCGGGCCGGAACGCGCGCGCTCGAGGTGGCCGTCCCACCCGGCCTGCCGGTGGGCGGGGTGTGGGCTCACCTTCCGGCCGCCGCCACCGGCGGCGGGCCGCCGCCCCCGGGCATGCGGTGGGCGGTGAACCGGTCATGGGCCTCGCCGGGGGTCGCGCTCTGCGATGGCGACGAAGTGGGCGTGCTCACGCCGGTGTCAGGGGGATGACCTCCGCGGTGCTCACGCATGAGGCGCTCGACTCCGGAGCCCTGCTCGATGCCGTGCGACACGAGGGGCACGGTGCCTCAACGCTCTTCATCGGGTCCACCCGCCGAGAGGGGGAGGGCCCGTCATCGGTGGTGGCGCTTGCCTACGACGCCTACCCGGAGATGGCGCTCGAGGTGATGGCCGCGCTCGTGGGAGACCTGCGTGAGCGATTCGGCGCACTCGCCGCGGTGGCTCATCGCCTCGGAGAGGTGGCTGCGGGTGAGGCCTCCATCATGGTGGCGGTGTCGGCGCCCCATCGGGCGGAGGCCTTCGCGGCATGCCGGTTCGCCGTGGACGCCCTCAAGCGCGACCTCCCGGTGTGGAAGCAGGAGATCCGCGCGGACGGCACTCGTGCCTGGCGCGACGGCATGCCCGTCGCGGTACCCTCCTCGGCATGAGCGACCAGGAGCGCCGGCTCGACCCGGCAACGGGCCCCGGCGTGGGCGTGATCGAGGCCACCGACCAGTCGGTGGACGTCGATGAGAACCTCTGGACCGACGACTCGGGCGATGACCTCCAGGGCTGGTACTGCATCGCCACCGACCCATGGCCGTGCCCGGCCGAGGGCTGCGGATTCGTGGCCAACCACATCACCGCCGCCCACCTGGTGATCTGCTGGCCGGAGATGGATGACCCCAACCTGCTCACGCATGCGCAGATCGCCAAGGAGGTCGGGCGCAACCCCCGGGTGGCCGAGTACCAGACGGCCATGGGCCCGGCGTGCTCGTACTACCAGTGGATCGCCGCCGGCCGGCCGGTCCACGGCATCAAGGCCACCTAGAGCAGGCCACGGGCCTTCAGGTCCCTGATCACCGCGCCCGAGAGGGTCCGGCTGATGAGGGGCACCTTCGCGAGGAAGACGTTGTCGTCGGGCGCGGCACCCACCTCCACGATCACCCGCGACTGCGCGGTGGTGCGGTAGAAGCCGTAGAAGTGGTTCATGCGGCGGTTCGAGTTGGTCGGCACCACGCCGCGGAACGCCGCACGCGCGCCGTTGGCAGACGTATGAATGCCGCCGAGCGCCGCCGACAGGATCCGTGCAGTGCCGGCCGAGGTCCGCTGCACGGTCCGGCTCACCGTGGTGGCCGGCGTGCGGTGGGGCGCGCTGTCGGGGTACGGGGTGGGGCTCGCGGTACCGGTGCCCTCGCCGCGGTAGTAGTTCTCGTTGCCACCGGCCACGGCGTGGCCCACCATCGCGGCCCCGCCGGGCGAGTCGTGGTGGATGCTCACGAAGGTGGCGCCGCCGACGCCCAGGGGTTCGACCCGCGCGCCAAGCGGTCGGGCATCCACGCCTTCTGCCTTCAGTCGCCTCACCATGTTGTCGCGCACGCGCCGGTTGAACTCCGACTCCAGCCCGAACGGGTTGCCCGATGCCCCGGTCTGCGCGAGGTACCCGGGCTCCCCGGGGCTCAGGTGGCCGGCCTGCACCAGCACGACGGGCTGCTGGGCGGCGGCGATCGCCGGCACGGCGAGCACGCAGGTGGCAATGGCGGCGGTGATCAGTCGCATGGGCGGGGAGGATGCCACCGACCCCGGATCACCCTGGCGCCCGCGGTTCCCTAGCGCCGCTTGCGCTCGAACACGTCCAGCGCCAGCGAGCGCACCCGGTCGAGGATGAGCACCCCGTCCAGGTGATCCATCTCGTGCAGTACCACCCGGGCCTCGAAGCCCTCTGGCGATATCTCGTGCCGGGCGCCCGTGATGTCGTGGTACCGCACGGTGACCCCCGTGGGGCGTTCCACGTTCGCCGTGATCTCGGGAAGGCTCAGGCAGCCCTCGCGCCCGATCTCGTTGCCGTCGTGCGCCACCAGCACCGGGTTCACCATGGTGATGGGCCCGTGCGGCTCCGGCACCTTCGCGTGCCCCGTGCAGTCGATGAAGCACACCCGCCACAGCATGCCGATCTGCGGCGCGGCGATGCCGACCGTGCGGGGGAATGAACGCGCGGTCTGCTCGAGGTCACGGGCCAGGCGTTCGAGAGCGGGGCCGAAGCCGCGCACCTCATGGCACCGCTGCTTGAGGCGGCGGTCCGGGTATATGACGACCGGTCGGATCAGAGAAGGCGCTCTGACTCCGCCTGCACCGACACATCGAGCCCCGCCAGCGCCGGACAGCGCAGGGCGGCCTCGAGCAACGACTGGTCGGTGCCGGTCGGCGTCTCCACCTCGATGCCCAGCACGTAGATGGGCGGGTCACCCACGAGGCGGGAGCTGAGGTCCACGATGTTGATGCCGGCGTTCGCCAGTGCCGACGCCGCCCCGTGCACGATGCCCGGCCGGTCGGCCCCGTAGATGGTCACCACGCTCCGCTCGAATCCGGCGCGGTCCTCGGCGGGCGGCGCCTTGCGCACTCCGAGCGACAGCCCAAGGTCCGTCGCGATGGGGGCGAGAAGGTCGACGAGGTCCTGGTCGGTCACCCACTGGGGCACGCCGACGGCCAGCACCATCGCGAACGAGCCCGCGAGGATGCTCGCCCGGCAGTTCTCCACGTTGCCCCCGGCCTCCAGCAGCCGACCTGTGACGGCGGCCACGATGCCCGGGCGGTCCTGCCCAACCACGCTCACGGTGTATTCACTCATGCGGCAACGATAGGGCTCGCCCTATGCTTGCGGCGTGTCCAGCCGTTCGCTGAATCCCGCGCTCATCGTGACCGCGGCGCGCATCGCACTGATCCCCGTGGTCATGCTGCTGATCCTCGTGGATGACGAGGGCGCCCGCTACTGGGCCTTCGGGCTGTACGTGGTGGCGGCCGCCACTGACTCGCTCGACGGCTGGCTCGCCCGCTCGCGCGGCGAGGTCACCGTGGCCGGCGCGTTCCTCGACCCCCTGGCCGACAAGCTGCTGGTCACCGGCGCCCTGCTCTGCCTGATAGAGGTGGGGGACGTCCCGGCGTGGATCGCCATGATCATCATCACGCGTGAGTTCGCCGTGACGGGCCTGCGCCTGGTGGCGGTGAGCGAGGACCTGGTGATTCCCGCGAGCAACCTCGGCAAGATCAAGACGCTCAGCCAGAACGTGGCCATCGCGTGGGTCATCCTCAACGTGGCGCCGCAGTGGCAGTACGACGCCCTGCTCTACCTGGCCGTGGCGCTCACCGTCATCTCGGGCGCCTACTACTTCATCATGGCGCGCCGCCGTCTCTTCGAGGGCCGTGTGCCCGCCCCCGACGTCACCGGAGATCCGTGAACCAGGCAATCGCCCTCGTCGCTGCCTACCTGCTGGGTTCGATCCCGTTCGCCTACCTCGCCGGCCGCCTGAATGGGGTCGACCTGCGCACGGTGGGCAGCGGCAACCTGGGCGCCACCAACGTGTTCCGTACCCTCGGCCGCACCGTCGGCGTGGTGGTCATGGTGCTTGACATCGCCAAGGGTGCCGCCGCGGTGCTGCTGGCCCAATGGCTGGTGGGCGGGTCCTGGTGGCCCATCGCCGCGGGTGCCCTGGCGATCCTCGGTCACGTGTTCCCGGTGTGGACGGGCTTCAAGGGTGGCAAGGGCGTGGCCACCGGCGCGGGCGCGCTGATCGGCCTGGTCCCGCTGGCCAGTGTCGCCCTCATCGTGCTGTGGGTGCTCATCGTGCTGATCACCCGCTACGTGTCGGTGGCCAGCATCGTGTGCGCCCTGGCGGCGGCTCCGCTCGCCTGGGTGTTCGGGGCGCCGTGGACCTACGTGGCGTTCATCGCCCTCGCGGGCCTGTTCGTCATCGTCAAGCACGCCGAGAACATCAAGAGGCTGCTGGCGGGCACCGAGAACCGCATCCAGCTGGGCGGGAGGGGCGCGCCCGGCGCGACCTAGGCGGCCCGTGCGTGGCCATGCGCCGTCAATGAGGATCGTCGTCGCAGGCGGAGGGCTGGTTGGCCTCACGCTCACCCGCCTGCTCGCAGCGCGCGGGCTGGATGCCGTTGCGATCGAGCGCATGCAGCCCGGGCAGTACGTGCGCCGGGGCTTCATGCTGGGCCATCACGGGTTCGACGCGCTCGACCAACTCGGTCTGCTCGCCGACGTGCGCGCGCGCGGTCGCGCCATCGGCCTGCAGCCGGACGGCCGCGAGGCCGCGATCGCAGTGGAGGTTGGCGACCTGCTGGGCGCGCTCGCCGACGGCGCTGACGTGCGCTACGGGCACTCGGTCACCGGGCTGCTCCGCGAGGGCGATCGGGTGCGAGGGGTGCAGGTGGAGGGACCGGATGGTCCGGGGGAGATCACGGCCGACCTCGTGGTGGCCTGTGATGGGCTGATGTCGCGCGTGCGCCAGATGGCGGGCATCCGCGCCGACTTCGCGCCACTTGCCGAGGGCAAGATCGAATGGATGAGCCCTGTGCCATGCGAGCAGTCGTTCGCCATGGCCTATCTCTCCAATGGGGCGCACATCGGAATGCTGAGCTGGCCGGAGGGCTCGTTCGGGTGGCGCACCATGGATCGCCCGGGCCGGGACGCCGCGCTGGCACCTGACCTCGAGGACTTCATCCAGGCCTGGGAACGCCTGCTGCCGGAGTCGGCGGCGGGGGTGCGCGCGCTCACTTCGGTGGATGAACTGCTCTACACCGAGCCCGCGCTGCTCTCGTGTCCCACCTGGTGGGTGCCCGGCGTGGTGGTGGTGGGCGACGCCGCCCATTTCTTCGGCCCAGAGACCGGCGCGAGCGCGGGGGTGGGCCTCGCCGATGCGCTGGCGCTGGCCGAGGCGGTGCGCGCCAACCCGCAGGACGTAGACGCCGCGTGCGCCACGTACGAGCAGTGGCGCGGGCCTGCGATCCGCCCGGTCGAGGCCATGGATCCTTCGCGGGGACGCCTTGAGGGCGCGCTTATCGCGGAGCCTGCGCCCGGCGAGCGCTGGCCCCCACCGGGCTAGGAGCCCGACGCGCCCCTACTGGGGCCCGTCGAGCCACTCGGCCAGCGTGATGTGCCTCGCCGCGTGGTTCCCGCCCGCAACCTCCGCGCGCATCTCGCCGAGGACGCCGTGGCGCTCGGCCTCCACGTCGTGGGTGTGGATGGTCTCGTAGTTCTCCTGATGGGCCGACACGAAGGCGTCGTCCGGGAGGTCGGGGAATCGGGCGATCACGCCGGCGATCATCTCTCGCACGGAGTCCTCCACGAACCGGGGGCGTCGGTGCGCCTTGTCCACCACGTAGAGCTCGTCGGGGCGCTTGAGCAGCTCGTAGATCTCGGAGGACATGCCGTCCTCGACTATCTCGATGAGGGCGTCGGC
>JBIIJJ010000062.1:0-8311 GCA_044233875.1 Miltoncostaeaceae bacterium
GCTCAAGGGCCTGGAGCCGGTCGTTGGCATGACCGTCGTCGATCCCATCCGGGACGACCTCGGATGGGCGTTCCGGCCCGGCCGCGGGCACGAGCGCGACCCCATCAACGGCTTCTCGTACCTGTCAGAGGCCTACGCGCGCACCGATGCCGGCTGGAGCGGGCGCGTGACGGTGCCCGTGCTGTGGGACACCGTCACCGGCAGCATCGTGAACAATGAGTCGGAGGACATCCTGAGGATCCTCGACTCCTCCTTTGGCGGGCTCGCGCACGCAGAGCCGGTTCTGAGGCCTGCCGACCTCACCTCGGAGATCGACGAGGTGAACGACTGGGTGTACCCCCTCATCAACAACGGGGTGTACCGGGCGGGATTTGCCGCCTCGCAGGAGGCCTACGACGAAGCTGCGGCCGATGTCGCGGAGGGCCTCGAGCGAGCCGAGCGGCTGCTGAGCGCGTCGCGATGGCTGGCCGGCAACCGCTTCACCGAGGCGGATATCCGCCTGTTCACGACGCTCGTGAGATTCGACCCGGTCTACCACACCCACTTCAAGTGCAACCAGCGCCTCGTGGCTGATTCCCCGGCGCTCGTGGGCTTCGTGCGCGACGTGGCCCAGATACCGGGCGTCATGGGCACGATCGACATGGACCACATCAAGAGGCATTACTACCTCACCCACGGCGTGCTCAATCCGGGTGGGATCGTGCCGACGTCGAATGGCCCCGACCTCACGGTGCCCCACGGCCGGGCCCATCTGGGCCCCGACGCGATACCCGCCTAGCGCAGCGGGCGGGCGGCCAGAGCGCCCAGGATGCGCTCAGCCCGGGCCGACTGGTCGTCCCACCACTGCGCGCGATCGGGGGGCGAGTCCTCGGTGTGGAGGGATGCCTCCTCGATCACGCGGCGCGCTGCCTCCCGGAGTGATCCTTCGACCTCGGCCGGGGGCCAGCGCACCCCGGGCTCGCCCGGGGCCCCCAGGCCCTCCGCGGCGTCACCGATGCACGCGATGCTGATGGCGTCCTCGATCGCCGACGTACGCGACAGCCTGCCCGCAGAGCACCACAGCGCGACCGCGACGGTCGTGCGGGCGTCCTCGAGCAGCGTCGGGTCGAGATCGAGAAGGCGTTCGTCGTCCATGGCAAAGAAATCTATGCACGGTTCCGCCCGATCCGGGCTGACATCGGTCGTCTTCACTGGTGATCGCCGAAAGACCTGTTCGTCCGGCCGGGTAGGGTTGCGCGCGTGAGCAGCACAAACGCGGATTCAGACGTTGCCGTACGGGCCGAGGGGCTTCGTAAGGCGTTCGGCAGCACGCAGGCGCTCGAGGGGGTCGACCTCGAGGTGGCGCGCGGCACGGTGTACGGCCTGCTCGGTCCGAACGGGGCCGGCAAGAGCACCACGGTGCGAATCCTGGCCACCCTCATCCAGGCCGACGCCGGCACGGCAACCGTGGACGGCATCGACGTGGCGAAGGACCCTGCCACGGTGCGCCAGCGCATCGGCCTGGCCGGCCAGTTCGCGGCGGTGGACGAGTACCTGACGGGTCGCGAGAACCTGGTGATGTTCGGGCGCCTCTCCGGCCTCGACAAGGCGACGGCCCGCGCGCGCGCGGCCGAACTGCTCGACCGGTTCGATCTGACGGACGCTGCCGACAGGCCGTCAAAGGGATATTCGGGCGGTATGCGGCGACGGCTCGATCTCGCGGCAAGCCTTACGGCCAGGCCCCCCATCCTGTTCCTCGATGAGCCCACGACGGGCCTCGATCCGCGCAGCAGGCTCACGATGTGGGGGGTGATCCAGGAGCTCGTCCACGACGGAACCACCGTGCTGCTCACCACGCAGTATCTCGAGGAGGCCGACCGGCTGGCGTCACGCATCGCCGTCATCGACACCGGACGCGTGATCGCCGAGGGCACGCCGGCGGAACTGAAGGCGCGGGTGGGCGGTGAGGGCCTTGAGCTCGCGGTGGTTGACCCCGCGGACCTCGACCGCGCCCGCTCCATCGTGGCCTCCGTGGCCTCCGACGAGGTCTTCGTCGACATCGAACGCCGCAGGGTGCGCGCGGCGGTCTCGGATGGCGCGATGGCGCTCTCCCGCGTTGCTTCCGAATTGCACGAGGAGGGCATCGTCACCGAGGACCTCGGGCTTCACCGCCCGACCCTCGACCAGGTGTTCCTGGCGCTCACGGGACGTCCGGTTGACGACGAGCCGGAGCAGCCGGACCCGGAGGGCGACAAGTGAGCCCCGCCCGCGCCCTGAGGGACTCAGGCATCATCGTGTGGCGGCAGCTGGTGCAGTTGCCGCGCATCCCCGAGGTGCTGATCTTCGCGCTGATCCAGCCGGTGATGTTCGTGCTGCTGTTCCGGTACGTGTTCGGCGGGGCCATCGACACCCCGGGCGAGAGCTACGTCAACTACCTCATGCCCGGCATCTTCGCGCAGACGGTGGCCTTCGGCGCGGTGGCCAGCGGCATCGGGCTGGCGGAGGATCTTCGGCGCGGCATCATCGATCGCTTCCGCTCCCTGCCCATGGCGCGCTCGGCGGTGCTGGTGGGCCGTACGGTGTCCGACCTGGTGCGCAACGCAGCCGTGGTGGTCGTGATGTACATCGTCGGGCTGCTGGTGGGCTTCCGGCCGGAAGGATCGATCGGGGCGCAGCTGCTGGCCTTCGCGCTGCTGCTGCTCACGTCATTCGCCTTCTCGTGGATCGGCGTGGTGATCGCGCTGAGCATGAAGACCGTGGAGGCGGTGCAGTCGGCAGGCTTCATCTGGTTGTTCCCGCTCACCTTCGCGAGCTCAGCCTTCGTGCCCACCGACAGCATGCCCGAGTGGCTCCAGGTGTGGGCCGACCACCAGCCGTTCACGATCGTGGTCAACGCCGTGCGAGCCCTGTTCCTCGGGCAGCCGGTGGGCAACTACGTGTGGCTCACCCTGGTGTGGATGATCGGCATCACCGCCGTGATGATCCCCCTGGCCACGCGCCAGTACCGACGACGCAGCGGCTGATCAGCCCTTCGGGGGCGGCCCTTCGACCAGCGACTCCAACTGGTCGAGGCGCTTGCGGAGGTCGGCGATGAGGGCATGGGCATCATGCGGCACCGCAGGGGTGGCAGATGCAGGTGTGACTTCCCCCGGCCCCGGGTCGGCGCCATCTGATGATGAGCTGCCCATGAACGTGGATGCCACCCAGGCGGTGAAGATCGAGATGACGGCCACACCGGCGAAGATCATGATCGTGGCAACCACCTCGCCGCCGGGCGTCACCGGGTAGTAGTCGCCGTACCCCACCGTGGTGATGGTGACCACGCCCCACCACAGCGCCTCGCCGCCGGTCCTGATATTCGCGCCCGGCGCATCTGCCTCGAACCACAGCACCAGCAGCCCGCCGAACTCGAGCACGATGATGATGAACGCGAGCACGAGGAACAGCGTGCCCTGTGCGCGGTGCGCGACGAACCACTTGATCGAGTTCCGCCAGCCGAACTCACGGAATGCGGCGATCACCCGCACCAGACGAAAGATGCGAAGCACCCGCCCGTAGGGAAGGCTGCCAAGGAAGTCGAGCCAGCCCCCCTCCCTGTTCATGTAGTGCCACTTGCGACCCTTCGGCGCCCGACGCAACCGGAAGCCGAAGTCCATGAGCAGGATCAGCGTGAAGATCGGCTCCATGAAGATGAGGAGCCCGCGGGTGTCATGCGAGTTGCCGAGCGGCAGCATGAGCAGGATCCAGTTGACGATGGACAGCACCGTCACGATGATGATGAACACGTCGTAGCCGGGCTTGATGCTGCCCCGGAGGGTCATCTGCAGCTCGATATCGGCTCGGCTTGGTGTCTTCGAGGGCGTCGTGGCCACGCCGATTCGTTCGCCCGCAGCCGCGGATGTCCTTTCCGGTCAGTCCAGGAGCGGCGATGCGGCGCGCGCCTGCCCGATCGCCTCGCGCGCGGCGGGCATGGCGTGCTCGCTCCGGGCGAGGACCTCCGTGAGATCGGGCTCGGCGCACCAGGCCGTGGCCGGCTCCGTGCATGAGGCGGCACTCGCGATCGCGGGCCAGGACTCCGGCATGGCCCGCGGGAGCGGCGTGCGCGCCATCTCGGCCATCAGCATCGCCCACGCGCGGGGCGGGGCGTTGCATGGGTCATATCCCCCACCCGCCAGCGCCACCCAGCGGCCGTCACAGCACTCATCCGCCAGCGAGGCGAGCCGGCTCCAGAGGTCTGGGTACAGGCTCATGGTCGTGCGCATGTGCGAGAGCGGATCGGCGTGGTGATGATCGACGCCGCACTGCGTCACGAGAACGTCGGGTGCGAATGCCCGCACGACGGGTTCCACCACCTGCTCCATGGCCAGTCGATACGCGGCGTCGCCCGCCTCGGGGGGCAGGGGCACGTTCACCGCCGACCCCGGAGCATCCGGGCCGCCGGTCTCGTCGACGAATCCGGAGTTCGGGAACAGGTAGCGACCGCTCTCGTGCACGGAGACCGTGAGCACATCGGGGTCATTCCAGAACGTGCCCTGCGTGCCGTCGCCGTGGTGCACATCGAGGTCCACGTACGCCACGCGCCGCACTCCTGCAGCCCGGAGTGCATGAATGGCCACCGCGGTGTCGTTGTAGACGCCGAAGCCATTCATCTTGTGGGGCAGGCCGTGATGGGCACCGCCCGCCGGCACGACGGCCCGCGTTGCCTGCCCCTTCCCCACCATGTCGCCTGCGAGCCAGGCGGCCGCGGCGAGCCGGGCTGAGTCGCGGTGCATGCCCTCGTACGGGTGCACGTCGGGGGTCACGCCCCATTGACGGGCTTCCGGTGCAGCCGCAAGCACTGGCCTGGCACTGAACACCTGAATGGCGCGGATGAAGGCCGGGGCGAACATGGTGCTCAGGTGGGCGTCGTCCATCGGGCCCGGAGCGGGAACGAGCGCAACGCCATGAGCGGCAAGAACCCCGGACTCCCGCGCGAGTGCGACCGCGAGCTGGTGGCGACGTCGATCGGCCGGATGATCGGCGTAGTCCATGCCGAGGTCATCCGCATGCACCACGGCGAGCAGGGTGCTCACGACTCCTCCATGAAACGAGGATACGCCCGCCCGCCGTGGCGCATGGCTACGATCGCGGCATGAGCGACGACCGACTGCAGCAGGTGGAAGCCGCGATCGCGACTCACCTTCGCGCCTCGGGTGAGCCGGTGCGCGAGGCGTTCCTCTACGAACGCGTGAGTGCTGACGGCGTCGAGGTGTCCGCAGCGGACTTCATCGCAATCCTCTTGCGCATGGAGACCGAGGGACACGTGCACATGGATCCGGTGCACGACGAGCTCCGCGACCCCGAGCCCTTCGAGCCCAGGTTCTGGCGCATCGTCGATTAGGCAGGCACGCGCTGGGCGAGCCTGATCACGAACATGCGGTCCCACTTCTTTCCGGTCACGATGACGTGGCCCGTCACGGGGTCTCTCGCTATTCCGTTGAGCACCTCGCCATCGGGCGAGATGCGATCCCGCAGGCGCGACATGTCGAGCCATGCGCGCACCCGGCCGCTCGAGGGCGCAATGAGGGCAATGCGGTCCTCCCCCCACACGTTGGCCCAGATCGAGCCGCCCAACCGCTCCAGCTCGTTGAGGCTGGTGACGGGCCTGCCACCGTCACGCACCGTGACCGAGCGCTGCATCGAGAGGTCCGGCGTGCGCAGCCACCGCAGGCGGGGCGATCCGTCACTTGCAACCAGCAGCCCACCGTGGGTGGTGAGGCCCCACCCCTCCCACGGGTAAGGCGGAGAGGCCATCGGCGCCAGCGTGCTCGGGGACAACTTGTACGCCACGCCGTCATTCCAGGTGAGCTGCCACGCCGCTCCCGCCAGCACCGTGACGCCCTCCGCGAAGATCGGCGCAGGGATCGTGCGCAGTGCGAGCACGCGCCCGGTGCTCGGGTCGACCCTGCGAATGGATGAATCGGAGCGCGCCGGGTCGCAGCAATCCCCCGTGCTCTCCAGCAGCACGTCGCCGTATGCGACGAGGCCCTGCGTGAACGCCCCGGGATCGTGCGGACGGGACTCCAGCAACTGCCAGCGCAGGGTGGGTGCCGCGGCGGCAAGGGAACCAGTGCAGGCAATGGCGGCGACGGCTGCCGCCAGGCGGAAAGCGGTCCTGATCACGCGGTGATTATGGGCGACCCGGGAAAAGCGCGCCAGACAGGATTCGAACCTGTGACCTTCGGTTTCGTAGACCGACGCTCTATCCGACTGAGCTACTGGCGCTGGTGCAACGGCTTCCCGATGCGGCGGGCACCGTATCAGAGCGCGGGCTGCGCCATGGGGTCCACGCGAACCCTCACGATGCGCGAACCGTCCATCTCGAGCACGGTGAACTCCATCCCGTGGCTCGCCACGGCGTCCCCCACCTCGGGCACGCGTCCCATCGCATGGAACACGGCACCACCGACGGTGTTGTAGTCCTCGTCATCGATGTCGGTGCCGAAGACGTCGTTGAACTCGTCCAGGCTCACCGAGCCGGCTACCAGGGCCTGGCCGCCGCCCGTGCGCACGATGTCGCGCTCCGGAACGTCGAACTCATCCTCGATCTCCCCCATCACCTCTTCGACGAGGTCCTCCAGGGTCACGACCCCGGCGAGCGACCCGTACTCGTCCACGACCACCGCAAGATGCGTCTGGGTGCGCCGGAAGTCGCGCAGCAGGTCGTCCAGCGCCTTGGTCTCGGGAACGCGCTGCACATCGCGGGCGAGGTCGCCGATCCAGGCGTCGTGCTCGCCGCGGGTGGCGGCCTCGAACAGCTGGCGGATGTGGATGACGCCCACGATGTCGTCGGTGTCGTCCCCGTACACGGGGTAGCGGGTGTACGGGTGCTCGTCCACGATGCCCGCCGCCTCCGACACGGTTGCGGTGCGGGGCAGCAGGACCACGTCGGGGCGCGGCACCATCACCTGGCGGGCCTCGGTGTCGGCGAAGTCGAAGACACGGGAGAGCATCTCGCTCTCCTCCGCCTCGAGAACGCCCTCCTCGAAGGAGGCGGCGAGGATCATCCGCAGCTCCTCCTCCGTGTGGCTACGGCCCATGCGGATGTTGCCGCGCAGGCCGAACAGCCGCAGGGTCACCGCCGAGAGGCGCTCGAGCAGCCAGACGAACGGATAGACGATTGCCGTGAACACCCTCACGGGGCCCACCACGGCAAGCGCCACCGTCTCCGTGCGCGCCAGCGTGAGCGCCTTGGGCACGATCTCACCCAGCACGACCGTGATCGCGATGATGATCGCGAAGCCGAGGATCACGCTGATCACGGTGATGAGACCCGTGGACAGGGTTCCGCCAAGCGGAGCGAGTGCATCCTGAACGAGCCCTCGCACCGCGGGCTCCCCCACGGCACCGATGGCCAGCCCGGCGAACGTGATCGCCACCTGGATGGCCGAGATGAACCGCGTGGGGTTCTCCTGCACCGCGGCCACGCGGGCAGCCCGCTTGCTGCCCTGCTCCGCGAGCTCCCGCATGCGCGTGGGGCGCGAGGCGACGAACGCGTACTCGGCCGCCACGAAGAAGGCGGTCCAGGCCACGAGAACCACCAGGAGCACGATCTGAAGCCCGGTGCTCATCGGGCGCCCCTACTCGGGGGTTCGTCGCTATGTGAGGAGTCGGTTCCGTTCACTGACGTGGCGACATGGTAGCCGACGGCACCGGCGTCAAGCCACGGTGCCACGCCGCCGGGAACACCGACGGCGTGGCACCGGCACGGAGAGGAAGGGATTTGAACCCTCGAACCGGGTTACCCCCGGTTAACCGCTTAGCAGGCGGCCCCTTTCGACCACTCAGGCACCTCTCCGCGCGGCATCGTAGTCATTCCCCGCCACGGGTATGGTGCGCGGCGGAGGGGTGGCAGAGCGGTCGAATGCGGTGGTCTTGAAAACCACTGGCCGGCAACCCCGGCCCGGGGGTTCAAATCCCTCCCCCTCCGCTGTCCCCCGCCCCGGGCTCGCCGGGGCGGGGCACCTCCTTGCCGGGCGGCTGCTACCCGGTGACCCTGCCCGTGCCCGAGCGGTTGCGCGCCACCTGCTGGACGGTGGCGATGGTGCGCGCGGTGCGGGTGTTGGGCAGGCGCACCTGCCAGCGCGTCGTCAGGCGCACGGTCCCCTTCTTCAGCGCCCTGCGCATGGCGGCGGTGGGCCTGCACGTGGCCGTGAGCGTGCGCCCCTTCAGGCGTGCCGGCGCCCGGCAGGCGACCACCTGACGCGCGGCGCTGGGCCGAGCGGTCTCGCTCTTGCTTCTCGTGGTGGACAGGATGCTCCAAGTGGGCTCACCCCCCAATACCTTTGGGTCG
>JBIIJJ010000063.1:0-8217 GCA_044233875.1 Miltoncostaeaceae bacterium
GCTTCGCGCAGCGCTACGCCGGGGCGTTCGCCGAGGCCCGGGGGCCGCACGGCCCCATGGGCCTGCTGGTGCCCACCACGTACATGAATGACTCCGGTTCATCGGTGGGCCCCGCTGCGGGTGCGCTCCACGCCGCCCCGGTGCAGGTGCTGGTGGTGCATGACGAAATCGACCTCCCCTTCGGCGAGGTCCGGGGCAAGCGTGGGGGCGGCCACGGTGGCCACAACGGCCTGCGCTCCATCGCGAAGGGCCTTGGGTCCCCCGACTTCCTCAGGGTGCGCCTTGGCGTGGGGCGTCCGGGCCCGGGCTTCCCCGGCGATGAGGCCGACTGGGTGCTGCGCGCGTTCGACGAGCCGGGGGCTGACGTGGACGCCCTGCTGGCGCGCGGCCTCGCGATGACCGAGGCCGTGCTCGACCTGGGAATCGACGAGGCCATCGCACGCTTCCACGCCCGCCCCCCGGGGGAGAAGGCACGCGCCCGCGCGGAGCGACGGCAGGCCGACGCCACCCCCAACCCCGGGGACAGTCCCCGTGCGGGGACAGTCCCCCCCGAGGGACAGTCCCCGGGGGAGGGACAGTCCCCGTGAGCGCCTCGCTTCATCCGATCGACCAGATGGTGCTGGCATCACCGCCGGTGCAGGAGGCCGCCGACAGGCTGCTCGCGGCCACGCCCGCGGGCGCGCTGCGGGTGGGCAGGCCCGCCTGGCCGGTGGTGCTGGCCGCCGTCGCCCGGCGCGCGGGGCATCCGCTCCTGCTCGTGCCCGCGCGCGACGAGGAGGCCCGCGACCTGGCCACCGACCTCTCGGCGCTCCTCGGCACGGATCGCGTGGCGTTGTGGCCCTCGCGTGGGGCCATGGCCGGCGGCACCGTGGGCATTTCCCCCCACATCACGGGCCAGCGCGCACGCGCGGTGGACCTGGTGGGCCAGCCGGGGCAGGTCGTGGTGGCATCCGCCGCCGCCCTGGCCGAGCGCATCCCGGCCGCGGCGTCGCGCGCCGGTGCCCTGTGGATCGAACCGGGCGGGCGGCTCGACCAGCAGGTGCTCGTGGACCGCCTCTCGGCCATGGGATACGAGCGCGTGCCGCAGGTGGAGGAGCGCGGCGAGATGGCCGTGCGCGGCGGGCTGGTGGACGTGTACCCATCCACCGCCGACGGACCCATCCGCATCGACTGGTTCGGCGACGAGGTGGAGTCGATACGCGCGTTCTCGCCGTTCACGCAGAAGACCATCCGGCCGCTCGGCCGCACCGGCATCTGGGCGGCAGCCGAGGACCCCGACGCCCCCATGGCCGACCCCCTTGATGATCCGGGGCCCGGCGATGCCCGCGTGGTGCGCCTTGCGCCCGGCGACTTCGCACGCGCCATGCGCGACGCACTCGAGAGGTTCGAGGAGGAGGCCGCGGCAGGCGGGCTCGCCGACACCGATGCCCTCATGGCCCGCCTCGAGCAGGAAGCGGCGCTCGACCTGCTGGTGCCCGCGGGGTCCGACGATGCCGCCTTCGATGCGCTGGAGGCGCGCTTCCCCACCCGGGGAATGGCCGAGGCGGAGTCGGAGATGGCCCGGCTCTCGGGCGGTACCGGGCGCCTTGTCGTGTGCTTCGCCCGCCGGGGCGACATGGAGCGCACGCAGGGCCTCGTGTCGAAGGTGAAGCCGGTCATCCTCGACCCCTCGGGGCGCGTGCCGGGTGCGGGCACGGTGTCGTTCGCCAACATCGACCTGCGCACGGGCTTCGTGTCGCGCCAGCTGGGGCTCGCCGTGGTGCCCGACGGCGCGCTCATCCGCCGCCGCCGGCCCGCAGCGCGCGCGCCGCTCACCGCCGGGCGGCGCATCCAGTCGTTCCTCGACCTGCGCGTGGGCGACTACGTGGTGCACGAAGACCACGGCATCGGTCGCCTCGAGGGGTTCGAGACGCGCACCGTCGCCAATGTGACCCGCGACTACCTGGCGCTGGTGTTCGCCGGGGAGGATCGCCTCTACGTGCCGCACGATCACCTCGAGAAGGTGTCGCGCTACGTGGGCGCCGACGGCGGCGAGCCCGCGCTGTCGAAGCTGGGCGGCAAGTCGTGGGCCACCATGAAGGCCCGCGCACGCGACTCGGTGCGCGAGCTCGCGGGTGAGCTCATCTCCCTGTACGAGGCACGCGGCCGCGCGGAGGGGCATGCCTTCCCGGCCGATGACGACCTCACCCGCGAGCTCGAGCGCCGGTTCTCCCATCGCGAGACCGCCGACCAGCAGCGCGCCATCGACGAGGTGACCGACGACATGGAGCGCCCCATGCCCATGGATCGCCTCGTGTGCGGCGACGTGGGCTTCGGCAAGACCGAGGTGGCCATGCGCGCGGCCTTCAAGGCGGCCGCCGGTGGCAAGCAGGTGCTGGTGCTGGTTCCCACCACGCTGCTCGCGCAGCAGCACCTGGCCACGTTCCGCGAGCGCTTCGGCGACCTGCCCGTGGGCGTGGACATGATCAACCGTTTCCGCAGCGCGGGCGAGGTGAAGGAGGTGCTCGGGCGCTTCCGCGACGGCGAGCTGGACATCCTCATCGGCACCCACCGCCTGCTGTCCATGGATGTCCAGCCCAAGGACCTCGGCCTGGTCATCCTGGACGAGGAGCAGCGCTTCGGGGTCTCGCAGAAGGAGGCCCTTCGACAGCTGCGCCTCAAGGTGGACGTGCTCGCCATGAGCGCCACGCCGATCCCGCGCACGCTGCAGATGTCGATGTCGGGCCTGCGCGACATCTCGGTGATCGAGACGCCCCCACCCGGGCGGCGTCCCATCGCCACCCACGTGGGCGAGTTCGAGGAGGGGCTGATCACCCAGGCGCTCATGCGCGAGCACGAGCGCGGCGGGCAGTCGTTCTACCTCCACAACCGCGTGGAGACCATCGACGACGCCGCCGAGCGCGTGCGGCAGATGGCCCCCGGGCTCTCCGTGCTCGTCGCCCATGGCCAGATGAACGAATCGGCGCTCGAGGACGTCATGCTGGCGTTCGTGCGCGGCGAGGGCGATGTGCTGGTGGCCACCAGCATCATCGAGTCGGGGATAGACATCCCGCGCGCCAACACGCTCATCGTGGAGCGCGCGGACGCCCTGGGCCTGAGCCAGCTGCACCAGATCCGCGGGCGCGTGGGGCGGTCCGACGTCACCGCCCATGCCTACCTCTTCTACCCGGACGCCAAGAGCATCACGCGCGACGCCGCCGCCCGCCTGCGCGCCGTGGCCGACTACACCGACCTCGGATCCGGCCTGCGCATCGCCATGCGCGACCTGGAGATCCGCGGCGCCGGCAACCTGTTGGGCGATGAGCAGAGCGGCCACGTGGCCGCGGTGGGCTTCGAGATGTACGTGGAGATGCTGCAGGAGGCCATCGCCGAGGGCAGGGGGGAGCCGCCCCCCGAGGAGGAGGTGCGCGTGGACATCCCGGTCTCCGCCTACATCCCCGCCGACTTCGTGCCGTTCGAGGCCGCCAAGATCGACCTGCACCGCCGCATCGCGCTCTCCCCCGACACCGAGGCGCTGGCCCGGGTGGTGGCAGAGGTCGAGGACCGCTTCGGCGAGCCACCGCCCCCGGTGGCGTCGCTGCTCGAGGTGCAGCGCCTGCGGATCCTCATGCGCCAGGTGGGAGCCCGTCAGGCCGCCGCCCGCTCGGGTCGCGTGGTCATCGGCCCCGCGGCGCTCGACTCGGGCGCCATGCGCGCGCTGCGCGACGGCGTGCCGGGCGCACTGTTCTCCACGGCCGACAACCTCATCAGCATCCCCGCGCCGGCCGACCCGGCCGAGCGCATCGCCGCGGCGGTGTCCGCGCTCGAGGTCATCGCCGCCCCCGCCGCGCAGCCCGCATGAGCTACCTGATCCTCTTCCTCGTCGCGGCGGGCTTCGCGATGATCCCCCTGCCGCTCTTCCCGTCGTGGGTCGTGGTGGCCTACATGATCGTGCAGTTCGACCTCAGCCTGTGGATGGCCATCTTCGTGGGCGCGCTCGGCACCACGCTGGGCCGGGTGATCCTGGTGGCGGTGTCGCGGGTGGCGGGGCACCGGATGCTCGGCAAGTGGTCGCAGCAGAACCTCGACTACCTGCACGGCAAGCTCGAGAGCGCCACGGGAGACGTCGGCATCGCTGTGCTCCTGGGCGCCTCGCCACCACCCGCCGGCGTGCTGTTCATCCTCGCCGGCCTCATGCGCGTGCAGCTGTGGCTGGTGGCGGTGTCGGTGTTCATCGGCCGCACGATCGGATACTGGATCAGCGTGGGCGGCACCAGCCTGGCCGCCGAGCCCCTGGCCGATCGGCTGCGAGGCATCGTGGGCCCGTGGTCGGTGGCCCTGGCGGTGGGAATCATCGCGCTCGTGCTGTGGCTTGCGCTGAAGATCGACTACCGGGCGTTGATAGAGGACCGAAAGTTCCGCCTGCATCGCGGGCGACGCTAGAGTCCCGCGCCGTGACCACTCCTCGCATGCTCGCCGCCATCGCCCTCTCGGGCGCAACCCTCGGCCTCGTGGCCCTCACCGGATGCGGCGGCAGCAGCCTGCCCGACGGCGTGGCCGCGCAGGTGGCGGGCCAGGACATCTCGCAGTCGGAGCTCAACCAGCTGCTCGAGCAGCAGAAGGTCGCTGCCGAGCAGCAGAAGCAGCCGTTCCCCGAGCCCGGCACCGAGGACTACGTGGCCCTGCAGCGCCAGGCCCTCCAGGGGCTGGTGTTCCAGCGCATCGTTGCCCTCGAGGCCAAGGAGTGCGGCAAGGCCTGCCTCGCCACGCCCAAGCAGATCGCCGCCGAGCGCAAGAAGATCGTGAAGCAGAACTTCGATGGCCGGGAGGCCAAGTTCACGGAGTTCCTCAAGGAGCAGGGCCTCGACCAGGCCGACGTCGATCGCATCATCCGCGCCGGCATCGAGGAGCCCAAGGTCACCGCGCGCGTGACCAAGGGCATCACCTTCACGCCCGCGCAGGCGCTCAAGTACTGCAAGGCCAACCCGCAGGAGTTCAAGCAGGCGGCCAGTCGTGAGGCGTCGCACGTCCTCGTGAAGACCAAGGCGGAGGCCGAGAGCATCCGCGCCCAGGCGAGCACGTCGAACTTCGCCGACCTCGCGCGCCAGTACTCCACCGACCCCGGCTCCAAGAACCAGGGTGGCGACCTCGGCACCGTGCAGAAGGGCGCCCTCGTCCCCGAGTTCGAGAAGGTGGCCTTCGCCCTCGGTGACGGCGAGATCTCGCAGCCGGTCAAGACGCAGTTCGGATGGCACCTCATCACGGTGCGGGTGAACGCCGCGCGTGACATCCCGTGCGATGAGGCCCAGGCGGGCATCATCGAGTCGCAGACGGCGATGAAGAAGAACGAGGCCATCACCAAGTGGCGGGGGACGATGGAGAAGAAGTGGGCCGACAAGACCGTCTACGCCGACTCCGCGCTGGCGCCCACCTCCACCACCGGCACGTAGCCCCGCAGTGATGCGTGTCGTCGCGCTGGGACCGGGCGACCCCGATGCCGTGCCGGCCGTCGCGCTCGCGGCCATCGACGAGGCCGACCCCGCGCTGATACTCGCCCCACCGCTCGATGCGGCGCTGGAGGAGGCCATCGGGGTGCGGCCCGGGCCCTTGCCCGACGATCTCCCCGAGGACGCCGTGGTGGTGGCACCCGACGCCGAGGCCCATGCCCTGGCCATGCGGTGGCCGCAGGCCGACACCCTGCCCGCCCGCCAGGCCCTGCGGGCGCGGGCAATCGGGCAGCGGGTGGGGGAGCTCGCCCTGGTGGCATCGCGCCTTCGCGCAGAGTGCCCGTGGGACCGCGTGCAGACCGCCGAGACCATCGTTCCGCACACGGTGGAGGAGGCCTTCGAGGTGGCCGAGGCCGTCGCCGAGGGCGACGCCGATCACCAGGCCGATGAGATCGGTGACCTGCTGTTCCAGTCGGTGTTCCTCGCGGGCCTGCTCGAGGAGGATGGCGCGGCCGACCTCGCCACGGTGGCGCGGGGCCAGGCCGACAAGCTCATCAGCCGCCACCCGCATGTGTACGGCGACCAGGCGGCGGCCGATGCCGGCGCGGTGGTGGACATCTGGGAGCAGCGCAAGCGCGCCGAGCGCCCGGACCAGGGCATCTTCCACGAGCTCCCGCCCGGGCTCCCGGCCCTCGCCTACGCCGCCAAGGCGCAGAAGCGCGCGGCCAGCGCCGGCTTCGCCTTCCCCGACGTCCAGTCGGCCCTGGCCAAGCTCGACGAGGAGGTCGGCGAGGTGCGCGACGACCCCGGCCAGCATGAGGTGGGGGATGTCATCTTCGCCGCGGTCGCCGTGGCGCGTGCGGCCGGCGTGGACCCCGAGATCGCCGTGCGGGCCGCCGCGGCGCGGTTCCGGGAGCGCGTGGAGGGCGCGGCGCAGATGGCGGCCGAGGCCGGCGAGGAGTTCGAGGCGCTCCCGCCCGAACGCCAGCTCGAGTGGTACGCGAGGTTCCGCGCGCGTCCGTAGTATCGAGGGGTCACCGCATTCCCATCCGGAAAGGTCCCATGGCCCAGATCACCCGCGTCCACGCCCGGCAGATCCTCGACTCACGCGGCCAGCCGACCGTCGAGGTCGAGGTGGAGCTCACCAGCGGCGCATGGGGGCGCGCGGCGGTGCCGTCGGGTGCCAGCACGGGCATGCATGAGGCCGTGGAGCTGCGCGATGGCGAGCCGTCGGCCTTCGGGGGCAAGGGCGTGCTCAAGGCCGTGGCCAATGTGGAGGACGAGCTCTTCGGCGCGCTGGTGGGCCTGGACGCCGACGACCAGGCCACGATCGATCGCACCATGACGCAGCTCGACGGCACGCCCAACAAGGGCCGCCTCGGCGCCAACGCCATCCTCGGGTGCTCGCTGGCCGTGGCCCAGGCGGCGTCGAACGACGCCGGCCTGCCGCTCTACCGGTACATCGGCGGCGCCCGCGCCCATCGCATGCCGGTGCCCCTCATGAACATCCTCAACGGCGGGGCCCACGCCGACAACTCGGTGGACTTCCAGGAGTTCATGGTGGCTCCCGTCGGCGCGCGCACGTTCGCCGAGGCCCTCCGTATGGGTTCCGAGGTGTACCAGTCGCTCAAGATCGTGCTGCGCGACCGTGGCCTGGTCACGGGCGTGGGCGACGAGGGCGGGTTCGCCCCCGACCTGCCCAGCAACCGCGCCGCCCTCGAGGTGGTGATGGAGGCCATCGAGCGCGCGGGCTACCGCCCCGGCGACGACGTGGCCATCGCGCTCGACCCGGCCACCACCGAGGTGTACCGCGACGGCTCGTACCACCTCGATGGCGAGGGCCGTGTGCTGTCGTCGGCCGAGATGGCCGCCTACTGGGCCGATCTGTGCGACGCCTTCCCGATCGTGTCGATCGAGGACGGCATGGCCGAGGACGACTGGGACGGCTGGAAGCTGCTCACCGACGCCGTTGGCAACGACGTGCAGCTGGTCGGGGATGACCTCTTCGTCACCAACACCGCGCGCCTGCAGATGGGCATCGATCGCGGGGTGGGCAATGCCATCCTCATCAAGGTCAACCAGATCGGCACGCTCTCCGAGACGCTCGCCGCCATCGAGCTTGCGTCGCGCCACGGGTACCGCTCCATCATCTCCCACCGCTCCGGTGAGACCGAGGACACCTTCATCGCCGACCTGGCCGTTGCCACCGGCGCCGGGCAGATCAAGACCGGCGCGCCGTCACGCAGCGAGCGCACCGCCAAGTACAACCAGCTGCTGCGCATCGAGGAGCAGCTGGGTCCGGCGGCCTCGTACCCCGGCACATCGGCGTTCTCGCACCACTGATGGCAGGAAGTCCCGTGTTGAGAGCCAACCTGCAAGGAGATGCTCAAGCGGCTGCTCATCATCGGACTCATCGCGGGCCTTGCGTACGCCTACATCGGTCCGGTTCGCGACTACATGCGCCAGAAGGACCAACTGCGCGCCGAGCAGGTGCAGCTCATCGAGGCGCGCAAGGTGCGCGACGACCTCTCGCGGCAGATCAAGGCGCTCGGACGCACCGATGTGCTGGAGCAGCGCGCGCGCGAGCTGGGCATGGTGCGCCCGGGCGAGACGCCCTACGCCGTGCGTGGCATCAAGAAGCCCAGCCCCCCGCCCAAGGCGGATGCCGATGACGGCACAGGGGTCTGGGGCTTCATCAGCGGCCTCATCAGCTGACGCCCAGGCGGTGCGGCGGCTGATCGGCCGTGACCCCCACTCGGGCTTCCGGGTGGCGGTGCGCTGCCCGTTCGGC
>JBIIJJ010000065.1:0-7995 GCA_044233875.1 Miltoncostaeaceae bacterium
CGAGGCGCGCCGCGTACCTGAGCGCACGCACCACCCTGCTCGGGTCCTCCGTGAACGCGTCGCCGCGCAGGAGGCGGATGCGCTCGTCCAGGATGTCCGACCGCCCGTCGTGGGGGTCGATGATGGTGCCGGGGCCCTCGCCGTGGAGCACGAATGCGATCGCGTTCACCGTGAAGTCTCGCCGGGCGAGGTCGTCGACCAGGGTGCCCGGCTCGACGTCGGGCAGCGCTCCGGGCCGTGCGTAGGTCTCACGACGCGCGGTGACCATGTCGAGGTGGCGTCCGTGGGGCAGGTCGATGCGCGCCGTGCCGAATCGGGCGTGGGCCACCACGCGGCCGCCGAGAGAGCGCCCCACATGCTCGGCAAGTGCGATGGCATCGCCCTCGACGACCAGGTCGATATCCGGCCCGTGCGTGACGCCGAGGATGGCGTCGCGCACGGCTCCCCCCACCAGGCATACCCGTGGGGCACCCGACGGCCACTGCACGCGGGAGAGCACGGGATCCCCCTCTACCCACCGCGCCACGGCGCTAGCATCGTCGCCATGGGAGATCACGTGGCCGACAACCTCAGCGCATCAGCCCCCATCGCACTTGATGGCCTGCAGCAGGCAATCGCACGATGGGAGGGCTGCTCCCTCGACGAGCTGCGCGCGGCATCGGACCGCATCCAGGGCGAGGTGCGCCAATGGGCCGCCGATCCCGTGAATGCCGAGCGGCCCATCTCCGACGCGCCCGTCTACCTCGACCGCATGGCCGTCGAGGTGCTGATCGAGCGCAGGTACTTCACCGAGTAGCCGCCCATCAGGCCGAGCCGACCACGGCAACGGCCTCGATCTCCACCTGCGCCCCCGCGGGCAGGGCAGCCACTCCGATGGTGGCACGTGCCGGAGGGACATCCCCGAAGGCCTCGCCGTACACGGCGTTCATCTCCGGGAACCCGCCGAGGTCGGTCATGAAGACGGTGGTCTTGACGACATCATCCATCGACGCCCCTGCTGCGGAGAGAATGGCCGCGATGTTCGCCAGGCACTGCCGCGTCTGCCCCGGCACGTCATCCGCCGCGAGCTCGCCCGATGGCAGCAGGGGCACCTGTCCCGATACCCACACGACCTCACCGGCCGTTGCCGCAATGGCCTGGCTGTACGGTGCCCCGGCGACGGGCGCCGGTGCATCCTCCGTGCGAATCGCCCTTCGCGCCACTGCTATCTCCTCACCGGCACGCCGTCGCGCGCCATCGCCGCCTTTACCTGGCCCACCGTGTACACGCCGTCGTGGAATACCGACGCCGCGAGCACGGCGTCGGCCTTCCCAAGCGTGACCGCCTCGGCGAAGTGACCAAGTGTCCCCGCGCCTCCGGACGCGATCACCGGAACCGGGGCCGCCTCGGATATGGCGGCCAGGAGATCGGTGTCGAACCCCACCTGGGTGCCGTCCCGGTCCATGCTGGTGACCAGCAGCTCGCCGGCGCCCCGTCGGGCCGCCTCGGCCGCCCAGGCCACGGCCTCCATGCCGGTCTCCTGGCGCCCGCCCGCCAGGTAGACCTCCCAGCCGGAGCCGTCGGCCCGCCTCTTGGCGTCGATGGCGACCACCACGCACTGATCGCCAAACCGCATGGCCGCACGTTCCACCAGATCGGGGTCACGCACGGCGGCCGAGTTGAGCGAGACCTTGTCCGCGCCTGCGGCGAGCACCGCACGGATGTCGTCCTCAGTGCGCAGCCCGCCGCCGATGGTGAAGGGGATGAAGACCTCCTCGGCGGTGCGCTCCACGAGGTGGATGATGGTGTCGCGCTCCTCGTGGGTCGCGGTGATGTCGAGGAACACCAACTCATCCGCGCCCTCGGCGTCGTAGCGCGCGGCCAGTTCCACCGGGTCACCCGCGTCGCGGATGTCCACGAAGTTGACGCCCTTCACCACGCGCCCCCGGTCGACGTCGAGGCACGGGATGACGCGGATCATCGCGCTGCCGTCGCCAATGTCGCGATGGCATCGGCCACGCCGAAACGGCCCTCGTACAGCGCGCGACCGACGATGACCCCGCGGATGTTGGGCAGGCGCATCTGGGCGAGCGCAACGAGGTCATCCAGCGACGAGATGCCGCCCGATGCCAGGATCGTCAGCGGGGGCGCCGCGTTGGAAAGCCGGCGCAGGGCCTCGAGGTTGGGGCCGCCGAGCGTGCCGTCACGCCCGATATCGGTGTAAAGCAGGTGCCGAACGCCGGTGCGCGCGAGTTCCGTGGCCACATCGACGGCGGTGCGGTCGGACACCTGGGTCCACCCATGAGTTGCCACCCGGCCGTCGCGTGCATCGAGGGCGACCACCAGGCGGTCCCCGAGGCGACCGGTGGCCCACCGCAGGAACTCCTCGTCCTCGATGACCGCCGTTCCCACGACCACGCGGTCCACCCCGGTGGCGATGGCCGTCTCGACCGCGGGCTGGTCACGCAGGCCCCCGCCGAGCTGCACGGTGCCGGGGAACGCTGCTGCCAACTGCGCGATGATCGGAGCGTGCATGGGATTTCCCTGCAGCGCGCCATCGAGGTCGACCACGTGCAGGTTCGTGGCACCCTCGCGGGCGAACGCCTGCGCCTGCGCCACCGGGTCCTCGTTGAACACAGTGGATCGCTCGAAGTCGCCCTGCACGAGCCGCACCGCGGCGCCGTCACGCAGGTCGATCGCCGGATAGAGCTCGATCATGCCGCCACCTCCAGGCGGTCGCGCACGCCGTCCAGCCATCTCCCGATGAGCGCCAGGCCGGCCGTGCTCGACTTCTCGGGGTGGAACTGCACCCCAGCCACCGTGCCGCGCCCCGCCGCGGCCACGAAGGACACCCCATGGTCGGCGGTACCGAGCACGTCACCCGCGTCGTCGGGCACGCAGGCATAGGAATGCACGAAGTAATAGGTGCGGTCCGCGGGCCCACCATCATGAGGCGCCAGTGCCGAGCCCTCCCGCCAGTGCACCTCGCTCCAGCCGATGTGCGGCACCTTGCGGTCCGTCCGCAGGCGGCGCACCGTGCCCGGGATGAGGCCGAGCCCGGCCACGCCGGGGCTCTCCTCGCTGCCGTCGAACAGGAGCTGCAGGCCGAGGCAGATTCCGAGCAGCGGCGTGCCCGCCACCGCGGCCTCGCGCAGCATGCCCGTGAACCCGTGGGCCTCGAGCCGTTCCATCGCGGCACCGAATCGCCCCACTCCCGGCAGCACGATGGCGTCGTGCGAACCGACATCCTCGGGGCGCGCGGCAACGTGCACGCGCGCCCCGAGGCGCTCGAGGGCCTTCCCCGCGCTGCGCAGGTTGCTCATCTCGTAATCAAGAAGCGCAACCACGGGCCCCGGGCCCGCGTGGGTCACAGGCTGCCCTTGCTCGACGGCACGCCGCTCACACGGGGATTGCGTGCCACGGCGCCGCGCAGCGCACGGGCCACGCCCTTGAAGCACCCCTCGATCACGTGGTGGGGCCCCCCGCCCTTCAGTACGTCCACGTGCAGGGTCATGCGCGAGGCATTGGACAGGCCGCGCAGGAACTCCGCCACGAGGTCGGTCTCGAAACCCCCGAGCACCATCGGTGCCAACGGGGCGTCGAACGACAGGTACGGACGCCCGGAGAGATCCATGGCCACCTGCACCAGCACCTCGTCCATGGGCAACAGCGAACTGCCGTAGCGCTCGATGCCGCTGCGGTCTCCCAGCGCCTCGTCCAGTGCCAGGCCGAGCGTGATGCCGGTGTCCTCCACCGTGTGGTGACTGCCCGTCTCGAGATCGCCAGTCGCGTTCACCGAGATGTCGATGAGGGAGTGACGTGCCAGGAGCACGAGCATGTGGTCGAAGAACCCGATGCCGGTGACGGCCTCTGCCACGCCGGCGCCATCGAGGTCGAGGCGCACCTCGACGTCGGTCTCACCCGTGGTTCGACGGACTGTTGCTGTTCTGCTCATCTGGACGACCTGATCTCCGCTGACCGCTTGTGCTCGGGGAAGCCCTCCGCATCCGCGAGGGCCGCGAGGTGCGGCGTGAGGATGTCCACCGCGCCCTGCGGAATGTCCACGAGCGCCATTCGGCGCATATAGGTGGCTGTGCCGACGGCGGACGAGTGGCGAGCCGCTCCCCCGGTCGGAAGGATGTGATTGGAGCCGGCGACGTAGTCGCCGAACGCGGTTGCGCCGAGCGGACCCAGGAACACGCACCCCGCGCGAGTGATCCGGGGCGCGATGGCCCCGGGGTCGCTGAGTGAGAGCTGCAGGTGCTCCGGCGCGAAGGCCTCGGCAAGAACGATGGCGTCCTCCTGCGTCGGGCAGTCGACGAGGGTGATGGTACCAACAGGGGGTGCCTGGTCCGAGAGCGCATCCTCGACCGCATCGAGCACCGCGGGGTCCCACGCCGCACAGATCGCCGGCGAGTCCTCCCCATGCTCGGCCTGCGCCAGGAGGTCCGCAGCGATCGCCGCCGGATCGGCAGCGGCGTCGACCAGCACCACGAGCTCGCTTGGGCCGGCTACCGAATCGATGCCGACGTGACCGAACACCTGGCGCTTGGCTTCCTGCACCCAGGGGTTCCCGGGCCCGGTGATGACGTCCACGGGGTCGATCGTGTCGGTGCCGTACGCGAGCGCCCCGATGGCGGCGGCGCCCCCGGCTGCCACAACCTGATCAACGCCGAGAATCCCCGCGGCGGCGAGCACCACCCGATTCGGCAGGCCGTCCGGGCCCGGCGGCGACGCCACCACGATGCGCCCGACCCCCGCCACCTGCGCGGGCACGACGCCCATGATCAGACTCGACGGATAAGCGGCGCGCCCGCCCGGCGCATAGACCCCCGCGGCCGCCACGGGCACCACCCGCACCGTCACGGATTGCCCCGCCGGAAGTTCGGCGCGAGACCCGCTCGGCATCCCGGCCTCGGCCACGGCCCGCACCTGCGCCGCCGCGAATTCGATGGCCTCCCGCAGGGCGGGGTCGAGCGATGCCACCGCAGCGGCGATCTCCTCGCTGTCGACGACCGGCGATGTGCCCGTTGCATCGGGGGCATCGAACGCACGCACGGCGTCCATCACCGCCGCATCGCCACGGGAGCGGACATCGGCCAGCGCGACGGCCACAGCCTCGGCCGGGCCGTCGGCGGCCGCGGGCCGGAATGTGAGGGCGATCGCCGCCGCCCGGCCGGGCTCCACGCCAATGCGCCGCACGCTCATCTCCCTGCCGCCTCGAATCCGGCAACGAGGGCGTCCAACTCAGCAGCGCGCACCTTGTGGCTCACGCGATTGGCGATGAGGCGGGCCGTGGAGTCGAAGATCGCCTCCCTCTCGACCAGGCCGTTCTCGCGCAGCGTGCGCCCCGTGGCCACCAGATCAACGATGCCGTCGGCCAGGCCGACCAGCGGCGCCAATTCGACCGAGCCGTTCACCTTGACGATCTCGGCCTTGCGGCCGGTCTCCTCGAAGAAGCGCTCTGCGCAGTTGACGTACTTCGTGGCCACGCGCACCACTCCGAAGCGCTCGATGGCGCCGCGCGTCGGGTCGTCGCCGTCCGGGGTGCACCACGACATTCGGCATCCCCCGAACCCGAGGTCAGCGAGTTCGTACACATCGGGCTGCCGCTCCAACAGGACGTCGCGGCCCACGATTCCGATGTCTGCCGCACCGCTCTCCACGTACGTGGGCACGTCACTTGGACGCGTCGTGATGTACGTGGGGCCGTCCGGCACGCGCACGATCAGCCGCCGCCCGGCATCACGAAGGGGCTCCACGGGCAGGCCCACCGCCTCCATGAGTTCGAGCGAATCACCGAACAGTGCGCCAAGTGGCACGCAGATCCTCAGGTCCACGGCCCGCTCCCGAGGTCGGCCAGGCGGTCGTCGCCACCCGAGATGACATCACGCAGAAGCCATTCATCACCGTCACGGCGCAGCACGAAGCGCCGGCCATCGGCCAGTGCGAGCGCATCGGCCTCTGCGTAGGCCTCGGGCACCCCCACCACCTCCACACCCCGCTCGCGCAGCTGCGTGGCCTCGGCAATGCATGTATCGGCGCCGCCCACGAGAACGACCCCGATATCCCCGCGCTCGGCGCCCCGTCCCACGGCGTGGTGCAGCAGGTCCAGCGCAACGGCAACTCCGACTGCCCGTCGGGGACGTCCGAACCGCTCGGCCAGGCCGTCGTAGCGTCCCCCGACCGCGACCGGCGCCATCGCCCCAGCGGCATATGCCTCGATGACCACGCCCGAGTAGTAGGACCAGTCGCGCACGACCCCCATGTCGACCATGGGCTCGGGCACGCCGTGGCGGCGCACCACATCGAGCACCGCCGAGAGGCGTGCGCACTCGTCGCCGGCAGCCGGCACGGCGGCCGCGATGCGACCCAGCACCTCGGCACCCCCGCGCAGCGTGGGCAGGTCGGCGACCAGGCGCCCCGCATCGCTCTCGGGTGACAGCGCTGCTGCAGCGGATCGCCAGTCCACCACGCTCCGGCCCCGCAGCGCCGCCCACAGCGCGTCGCGCGTGGCGCCGGTTGCCCCGATGCCGTCGAGCACGGCGGACACCACGGCAACCGAGCCGATTGCCACCTGTGCGTCGGGCACCCCCGCGGCCGCGAGGGCACGCGACAGCGCGGCGATCACCTCGCCGTCGGCCTCGGGGCCGTCGGCCCCCACCAGCTCGATGCCGGCCTGGCGCTGCTCGGCGCCTTCGATCTTGCCGTGGGAGGGCGGGCGTACCGCCCGGGCGTTGTACGACACCCGCACGGGGTCGGGGTGGTCGCCCATGCGGGTCGCCACCAGGCGGGCAATTGGGATGGTGAGGTCCGGGCGCAGCACGAGCACCCGCCCCTCGTCGTCGAAGAGCCGATACGCGCGACCGACACCGTCCTCCTCGGCGCGATCCAGCACATCGGCCAGCTCGATGAGAGGGGTCATCACCTCGCGGTAGCCAAACGCGCTGAAGGCACCCGCGAGTGCGTCCCCCAGGGCCCGCAGCTCAGCCGCCTCGACGGGCAGCACGTCGCGGACCCCGGCCGGAAGTGGCACGGGATCAATCATGGCCTAGTCGTCCACCCTCTCGATGCGGGCGCCGACGGCGCGCAGGCGCTCGTCGATGCGCTCGTATCCCCGGTCGATCTGGCCGACATTGCCGATGGTGGTGGTGCCCTTGGCGGCGAGGCCCGCGATGAGCATGGCCATGCCCGCACGGATATCCGGGCTCTCCACGCGCTCGCCGTAGAGCTGGGCGGGCCCGCTCACCACGGCGCGGTGGGGGTCACACAGGATGATGCGCGCCCCCATGGCGACCAGCTTGTCCACGAAGAACAGGCGATTCTCGAACATCTTCTCGAAGATCATCACCTCGCCCCTGGCCTGGGTGGCCACGGCAGTGGCGATCGACGTGAGGTCGGCGGGAAAGGCCGGCCACGGCCCGTCGTCGATCTTGGGAATGGCCCCGCCCTCGTCCTGCACCACCTCGAGCGACTGATCGGGCGGAACGCGCAGGGCGGTGTCGCCGAGCCACTCGACGCGGATGCCCAGACGCTCGAAACCCAGCAGGATCATGCGCATGTCGTCCCGCCGGGCCTCGGACACCACGAGGTCGGAGCCCGTGATGGCGGCAAGCCCGATGAACGACGCGATCTCGATGTAGTCGGGCCCGATCCGGAACCGGCCCCCGTGCAGGCGCTCCACCCCGTCGATGATCAGGCGATTGGTGCCGATGCCATCGATGCTGGCACCGAGCGTGACCAGGAAGTTCGCGAGGTCCTGCACGTGCGGCTCGCACGCGGCGTTGAGGATGGTGGTGCGGCCCTCGGCCAGCACTGCCGCCATGAGCACGTTCTCGGTCGCCGTGACCGATGCCTCGTCGAGGAAGATCTCCGCGCCCGAAAGGCCAGCGTGCGTCATCGCGTAGGCGCGGTCAGGCATGTCAATTCGCGCACCCAGCGCACGGAAGGCCATGAGGTGCGTATCGATACGGCGGCGCCCGATGAAGTCGCCGCCCGGCAGCGGAAGGGTCACGG
>JBIIJJ010000066.1:0-7976 GCA_044233875.1 Miltoncostaeaceae bacterium
TGCTCGGCCCGACGAGATTCGTCGCCGTGACGCGGAACTCCCACCGCTGCGAGAGGTCGAGGCTGTCGAAGGTGCACTGCAGGTCGTTCCCGGCTGGCACGGTGCATGTGCGCGTCGTTCCCCGGGCCGTTCCGACGACGTCGTACCGGCGAACGGTCAGGCCACCACTCGATGCCGGGGGCCGCCACTGGACGCGCAGGGATGCGGGGTCGCCGGTGCATTCCTCGTCACAGGCGAGGACATCACGGACGGGGTCGGGCCTGCGCGCGCCCGCCACCCTCGGCGAGGCATCCGACGCCACTTGATCGGGCGAGATGCCCGGCACATAGGCACCCACGGCGGTGCTGGTGTAGAGCGGTCCGACGACGAAATCCCCGGCGACCTCATTGTTGAACGTCCAGTTCTCGGACTTGTAGCCCGGTACCGCCTCGAGGCCGGGGGCCCCGGTGTAGGTCGTGAGCGCGCGGATCTGCCGCTGCAGTGGCCACAGGGGCCCGCCGAAGCGCGGACCATAGAAGAAGTTATTTGAGACGCATCCGGCATTCCAAACCTCGGGATCCCTGTCGCCGGGCAGGACGCCGCTGAGGGCTGGCGAGCAGATGTACGGTGCGCCTGTGATTCCGTGGTTCATCCAGTTCACGTTCCACGCCAACCTGCCACTGAGTTCCGTGAATGAACACAGCCTCGTCCCGGGGGGATCCCCGCATCCTGCATGGGCTTCGCCGCCCCTGCTCCACGGGTCAGGGCGGGTCAGCGAGGCGGTCAAGCCGCTGGACAGCGCGAGGCGCTCGCCGAGGTTCGGGCAGTACCCACCCATCGTGGGGTTGTTGAGCACAGGAAGAGAGGACGTCACGGGTCGGATGACCCCGCGGTCGTAACCGGACCTTCGGGTTAAGTCCTCTGGCCCCCAGAAGGCGATGTTCCCCGACGCCCTGACGCAGTTCCAGCCGGTGCGCTGCGCAGCGCGGGGCGAGACGTCCACCACCGGGCACTGCATGCCGCTCGCGGTCGTGAGCCTGTGCTGCCCCGCCCGGAACCTGTCCTGGCGGATGTCCATCTCGCTCAAGTTCAGGAACCCAGCCATCCACGGGTGGCAGGCGGAGTTCTTGAGCGACAGTTGCAGGTTTGGCAGTACTCCGTGGTGACTTGTCGACTGTCGAGGCGTCGGGTTGCCCGAGGCGTCCATCATGTCTGAGTAGGCAAGAAGCAAGTCGGACGGGATGGTCACGGGGTAGGGCTGGCAGAGCCCGCCCCAGGCGCCGCCTGCAGGGGTCGCGAGGGTGACTGGTTGCCGCTGATAGGTTCCTCGAGAGGTCCGTACACTCGGGGCAATAACGCGACCCCTCATGTGGCAGAGCGCAGCCCATCGCAGCGGTTCGCGGACTTCATCGAGCTGCGCCGCGGGAAGCGCGTCGGGAGAAACCCACGAGCCATCCGGGGCGGCGGCGGCTCCTGGCACCGGCGGAGGGGGTACGACCAACTGGCTCGGGGTGCACGCACCGGTCAATACCGGACCAGCATTCATCTCACGCGTGGGGAAATAGGTCGCCTCGCGCGCCGTCCGACCCCTCTGCTGCTTCGTCCAGGCAATGAACCCCCATCCGTTGCCGAAGCAGCGGTCGGAGGAGTCGGCCCGATACGTGCCGATTCCATAAAGGGTGCCGTTGGTGGGGCCCATGATGAGGAACTGGCCCTCGGGGATGCGGGCCCCGAAGTACGCCCCCGTGGCGTCGGCCTCGATCAGCTGGGTCGCATCGTCGAACAGTTCGCCGGTTGCATCCGCCACCTGATCGGTGCGCGTCGACGGGCCACCGGAGCGCGATGCGTAGGCTTCCGCCGCCCTGACGGAGAAGGCGTTCCTGGCGAACTCACCGAGCCAGTACTCACCTGCCGCATCAACCGTTCGCTGGCGGACGCCCGCGGCGAGGATGCGGGCTCTACTCGCCACGTGTCGTTGGCTGAACTGCATGAGGCCGGCACCCTTCCCGAGGCCCTGGGCCAGGCTCGTGCACGCGGCGTTGGGGTAGTTCGAGGAATTCGCGACCACGGCCTGGGGAAGAACTCCGACCAGTGCGGGCCAATTGGGGCAACCGCTGTTGATCCCGTAACGCGCCTCCAGGGATCTCCTGAGGGCCTGCACGGCGGCCGCGGGAGGCTCGGCGGTGTTCTGGGCACGCAGCCCGGCAACGATCCGGGTGTTCCTGATCACGTCATCCACCGCATTCATCTCAGCGGTGTAGTTGAGGATGCCCACCTGCGTGCCGAGAGCGGCCACCTGCACCCCGATACCATCCAGCGACTGCTGCATCGAGGTCATCTGGGCGGAGAGGTTGCTGATACCCGTCTCGATGTCCGCGAGCTGCTTCTTCTGGTTGTCCGTGAGGCCGCCGCCCGAGGGGGACGGGATCGTTTCCGGCGTGCAGAGCTCCTTGAGGCCGAACCAGCAGTAGGCCTTCTTCGCACCCAGCTCGACGAGCGGCTTCGCCAGTGTGAAGATTATGGAGGAGACGTCCAAGCTCGTCTCGCGGCGCGGGCCCGCCCCGAGCGGCGATGGCGCCAGGGTCTCCCTGAGGGGGATCTCATCTGCCGGGCGCAGAGCCGCGAACGAGCGCACGGCGTCGCCTGCGCTTATGCGCTCGGCAGCCCACTCCGCGTAGTCCTCCACCCCGCCACGCTTGCGTGCGGCGACGATGAAGTTCTCGCCCGAGAAGCGCAGCCGCGAGAACCTGGCCGACTCCGCCACGTCGGTGCCCGTGGGCAGCCTCAGGCGGCGCGCCACGGCGCGCTCCGCAGCGGCGACCGATGCGCGGGGGCGCTCATCGAGGTACTCGGCCAGCACGGTGCTGCCCGGGTTGACGTTCACCTCGATCTCCCTGACCATCACCGCGCGCTGCGCCGTCGCAGACATTACGTCGGCCGCCGACAGGGTGCCGACGGCCTTCGAACGGCCGCCGGTGGCGGTGATGGTGATGCGCTGGGTCGACGCGCCGGGGCGAAGCCTGATGGCCGCATACCCCAGGTCCCCGGTGGTCGTCGCGCTCGACATGATCGTGCCCGTGCGGTCGTCGAGGGCCACCACGGTGGCGCCCCGCACCGGGTCGTTCGCGCCAGCCGTGACATTCACCACGACATCGGATACCGCGCCGCGCCCGATGATGCCGGCGGCAGCTCCCGAGGGCATCGCGATCGCGATCGACAGCGCGCAGGTCGCGAGGGACGCCGCCGTCAGGCTCTTGAGGGGGCGTGGCATTAGCTCGCGCTCAGGTCCTGACCCTGATCGGGACGGTGCGCCTCATCACGGCCCCGTCTGCGCCCCGTGCCTCGACGGTCAGCCTCCAGGCACCGGCCTTCTTCCGCCGTGCGCTCGCAAAGCTGTAGAGCACGCGGATGCGGGTGTCGCCGGCCAGCGCACCCGGTCGGCCGGCGGGGATGCGGTGCACCACGCGTGACGCACGGTCGCGCCCGCCCACACGGGTGAAGGTGATGGTCACGTCTGCCGGCTCGGAGAGGCTGTAGTCGATGCGGCCACCCAGGCCCGGCACCAGCGTGCGGGGCCGCAGGGCGAGGCCCGTGATCTCCGGCGCCCGTCCGACGACGGGAGCGCTGACGGGCAGCCCGGAATCCGCGGTGCCCGGGATTGACACCGCCTGCAGGGGAAGGTCTTCCACCGCGGCGGCTGCGCCGCCATCGTCCCGTCGCGGCGTGACGGCCTCACCGGCATCGGATGACGCGCCCGTGCCGATCACGTTGATGGCCGCCACGGCCACGCGGTAAGCGGTACCGTCGTCGAGGCCCGAAATGGTGCACAGGGTGGCGCCCGTCGTGGTGCATGTGGCACCGCCCGGGGTCGCGGTGGCCACGTAGCCGGTCACCGCGCTGCCGCCGTCTGACTCCGGCGCGGACCACGCCACCTCGATGCGCCCAGGCAGGGCCGTGAGCTCCACCGATCGCGGAGCGCCAGGGGCGGTGATGTCCGGTGTGCGGGCCGCGGCCGGGAGCGAGGCAGGCCCGGTACCGACGGCATTCGTGGCCGTCACCGTCACCTGGTGCTCCGTGCCTTCCGGCAGCCCGGTAATCGTGCAGGTAGTGGCGCCATCGGTGCTGCACTGCGCGCCGCCTGGCGTTGCGGTAGCCGTGTAGCCGGTGACCGCGGCTCCGCCATCGGACTCCGGCGCGACCCAGTTCACCTCGATCCTGCCGAACGACGCCTTGGCCAGCGGCGTGAGCGGTGGCCCGGGCAGCACCGCGGGCATGGCCAACGTCGTGCTCGCGGACGGCGGTCCGGTTCCCCGCGCGTTCGTCGCGGCGACGCTCACGGAGTACTCGACACCGGGAGCAAGGCCGAGGAGCAAGCACGAGGGCCGCCCCTCGCTGTCCCGGGCAAGGGTGGTGCAGGTGGCCCCGCCGGGGCTGGCAGTGGCGGTGTAGCCGAGGATCGGCACGCCTCCGTCATCGGTCGGCGTTACCCATCGCACCCAAGCGCCGCCTTCATTTGGCGCTGGCAACGGCCCCGTGAGTTCAACGACGCCCGGGCGACCGGGAGGCGTGAAGGGCTGCGGCACGGCAGGGGCCGAGGCGGGGCCCGATGAGACCTGGACGTCGCAATACTGCTGGCCCGCGCAAGAGGCCTCGATGGTGCGGACGACCTTCACGGTGTAGGCCGTGCCGGGAGCGAGGTTGCGGATGGTGCACGTCGTGGAACCCAACCCCGCCACCGTGCACGTGCTGCCGCCCGGAGACGCCGTGGCCGTATACCGGTGGACTCCGGATGCGTCAGCAGGCTCCGCCCCCACGTTGCTCCAGTGGACCGCGAGGGCCTCGCGCAAGGGGAGGACTCTCGGTCGGTCAGGTGCGGAACCGAACGTCACGAGCCTGGCCGTGCTCGGCCCGACGAGATTCGTCGCCGTGACGCGGAACTCCCACCGCTGCGAGAGGTCGAGGCTGTCGAAGGTGCACTGCAGGTCGTTCCCGGCTGGCACGGTGCATGTGCGCGTCGTTCCCCGGGCCGTTCCGACGACGTCGTACCGGCGAACGGTCAGGCCACCACTCGATGCCGGGGGCCGCCACTGGACGCGCAGGGATGCGGGGTCGCCGGTGCATTCCTCGTCACAGGCGAGGACATCACGGACGGGGTCGGGCCTGCGCGCGCCCGCCACCCTCGGCGAGGCATCCGACGCCACTTGATCGGGCGAGATGCCCGGCACATAGGCACCCACGGCGGTGCTGGTGTAGAGCGGTCCGACGACGAAATCCCCGGCGACCTCATTGTTGAACGTCCAGTTCTCGGACTTGTAGCCCGGTACCGCCTCGAGGCCGGGGGCCCCGGTGTAGGTCGTGAGCGCGCGGATCTGCCGCTGCAGTGGCCACAGGGGCCCGCCGAAGCGCGGACCATAGAAGAAGTTATTTGAGACGCATCCGGCATTCCAAACCTCGGGATCCCTGTCGCCGGGCAGGACGCCGCTGAGGGCTGGCGAGCAGATGTACGGTGCGCCTGTGATTCCGTGGTTCATCCAGTTCACGTTCCACGCCAACCTGCCACTGAGTTCCGTGAATGAACACAGCCTCGTCCCGGGGGGATCCCCGCATCCTGCATGGGCTTCGCCGCCCCTGCTCCACGGGTCAGGGCGGGTCAGCGAGGCGGTCAAGCCGCTGGACAGCGCGAGGCGCTCGCCGAGGTTCGGGCAGTACCCACCCATCGTGGGGTTGTTGAGCACAGGAAGAGAGGACGTCACGGGTCGGATGACCCCGCGGTCGTAACCGGACCTTCGGGTTAAGTCCTCTGGCCCCCAGAAGGCGATGTTCCCCGACGCCCTGACGCAGTTCCAGCCGGTGCGCTGCGCAGCGCGGGGCGAGACGTCCACCACCGGGCACTGCATGCCGCTCGCGGTCGTGAGCCTGTGCTGCCCCGCCCGGAACCTGTCCTGGCGGATGTCCATCTCGCTCAAGTTCAGGAACCCAGCCATCCACGGGTGGCAGGCGGAGTTCTTGAGCGACAGTTGCAGGTTTGGCAGTACTCCGTGGTGACTTGTCGACTGTCGAGGCGTCGGGTTGCCCGAGGCGTCCATCATGTCTGAGTAGGCAAGAAGCAAGTCGGACGGGATGGTCACGGGGTAGGGCTGGCAGAGCCCGCCCCAGGCGCCGCCTGCAGGGGTCGCGAGGGTGACTGGTTGCCGCTGATAGGTTCCTCGAGAGGTCCGTACACTCGGGGCAATAACGCGACCCCTCATGTGGCAGAGCGCAGCCCATCGCAGCGGTTCGCGGACTTCATCGAGCTGCGCCGCGGGAAGCGCGTCGGGAGAAACCCACGAGCCATCCGGGGCGGCGGCGGCTCCTGGCACCGGCGGAGGGGGTACGACCAACTGGCTCGGGGTGCACGCACCGGTCAATACCGGACCAGCATTCATCTCACGCGTGGGGAAATAGGTCGCCTCGCGCGCCGTCCGACCCCTCTGCTGCTTCGTCCAGGCAATGAACCCCCATCCGTTGCCGAAGCAGCGGTCGGAGGAGTCGGCCCGATACGTGCCGATTCCATAAAGGGTGCCGTTGGTGGGGCCCATGATGAGGAACTGGCCCTCGGGGATGCGGGCCCCGAAGTACGCCCCCGTGGCGTCGGCCTCGATCAGCTGGGTCGCATCGTCGAACAGTTCGCCGGTTGCATCCGCCACCTGATCGGTGCGCGTCGACGGGCCACCGGAGCGCGATGCGTAGGCTTCCGCCGCCCTGACGGAGAAGGCGTTCCTGGCGAACTCACCGAGCCAGTACTCACCTGCCGCATCAACCGTTCGCTGGCGGACGCCCGCGGCGAGGATGCGGGCTCTACTCGCCACGTGTCGTTGGCTGAACTGCATGAGGCCGGCACCCTTCCCGAGGCCCTGGGCCAGGCTCGTGCACGCGGCGTTGGGGTAGTTCGAGGAATTCGCGACCACGGCCTGGGGAAGAACTCCGACCAGTGCGGGCCAATTGGGGCAACCGCTGTTGATCCCGTAACGCGCCTCCAGGGATCTCCTGAGGGCCTGCACGGCGGCCGCGGGAGGCTCGGCGGTGTTCTGGGCACGCAGCCCGGCAACGATCCGGGTGTTCCTGATCACGTCATCCACCGCATTCATCTCAGCGGTGTAGTTGAGGATGCCCACCTGCGTGCCGAGAGCGGCCACCTGCACCCCGATACCATCCAGCGACTGCTGCATCGAGGTCATCTGGGCGGAGAGGTTGCTGATACCCGTCTCGATGTCCGCGAGCTGCTTCTTCTGGTTGTCCGTGAGGCCGCCGCCCGAGGGGGACGGGATCGTTTCCGGCGTGCAGAGCTCCTTGAGGCCGAACCAGCAGTAGGCCTTCTTCGCACCCAGCTCGACGAGCGGCTTCGCCAGTGTGAAGATTATGGAGGAGACGTCCAAGCTCGTCTCGCGGCGCGGGCCCGCCCCGAGCGGCGATGGCGCCAGGGTCTCCCTGAGGGGGATCTCATCTGCCGGGCGCAGAGCCGCGAACGAGCGCACGGCGTCGCCTGCGCTTATGCGCTCGGCAGCCCACTCCGCGTAGTCCTCCACCCCGCCACGCTTGCGTGCGGCGACGATGAAGTTCTCGCCCGAGAAGCGCAGCCGCGAGAACCTGGCCGACTCCGCCACGTCGGTGCCCGTGGGCAGCCTCAGGCGGCGCGCCACGGCGCGCTCCGCAGCGGCGACCGATGCGCGGGGGCGCTCATCGAGGTACTCGGCCAGCACGGTGCTGCCCGGGTTGACGTTCACCTCGATCTCCCTGACCATCACCGCGCGCTGCGCCGTCGCAGACATTACGTCGGCCGCCGACAGGGTGCCGACGGCCTTCGAACGGCCGCCGGTGGCGGTGATGGTGATGCGCTGGGTCGACGCGCCGGGGCGAAGCCTGATGGCCGCATACCCCAGGTACCCGGTGGTCGTCGCGCTCGACATGATCGTGCCCGTGCGGTCGTCGAGGGCCACCACGGTGGCGCCCCGTACCGG
>JBIIJJ010000008.1:0-20946 GCA_044233875.1 Miltoncostaeaceae bacterium
TCGCGGACGGGCAGTGGTACCGCATCATCAGCTCGGCCTTCGTGCATGCGGGGCTCATCCACCTTTTCTTCAACATGCTGGTGCTGTGGTGGCTCGGGGGAGCCCTCGAGCGCTACGCCGGGTCGCTGCGCTTCGGGGCCATCTACCTCTCGAGCGTGGTGTGGGGAGCCGCGGGGGCCCTGCTGTTCGCCCCGGACGCCCTCACCGTGGGTGCGTCCGGTGGCATCTACGGCCTCATGGCCGCGCTGCTGGTGCTGGAGCGCCAGCAGGGCATCGCCCTCCTGGGTTCGAGCGTCGGGGTGTTCCTGCTGCTCAACCTGGCCATCACCTTCATCATCCCGGGCATCTCGATCGGGGGGCACCTCGGTGGCCTGCTCGGGGGCTTCCTCGCGGCCCTGGTGCTGTCGGGCATCGGCAAGGGCCACATGGCCTACGGACGCCTGGCGCCGGCGATCGTGGCCGGCACCGCCGCGGTGGTGGTGGGCGGGTTCGCCGTGGCGGTCGTGGTGGCCTAGGCGGCATCGAGGAGGCGGTGGGCCTCCTCGATCAGCGCGGCCGTGAGGGCCACGGCGGCGTCGACGTCGTCGGGATGCACGGCCTCGACGCTCGTGTGCACGTAGCGAGTGGGGATGGAGATGCAGCCCGCGATCGAGCCCTGTCCCGAGAGCTGCAGGCTCGCGGTGTCGGTGCCGCCCTTGTTCGACACGTGGAGCTGGTGCGGGATGTCGCGCTCCTCTGCCAGGGAGACGAGGAGGTCGACCAGGCCGCGGTGGCCGATGGCGCTCGCGTCCATCACGCGGATTGCGGCGCCCTCCCCGAGCCGGGTGGATGGTCCGCTCTTGGGCGTGCCGGGGCCGTCGTCCGCCGGGCAGGTGTCGATGGCCACGGCGATGTCGGGGGCGATGCGATGGGCGGCAGTGCGCGCGCCGCGCAGGCCGACCTCCTCCTGTGCCGTGGCCGTGGCATGCAGCTCCATGCGCGACGGCCCCGCGGTGCGCACGCCCTCGAGCATCACGTACACGCCCACGCGGTCGTCCAGCGCCTTGCCGGTGACCAGGTCGCCCATGCGGATGAGGCTGCGCATGCGCGTGGCAACGTCGCCCTTGCGCACCAGCTCCTGCGCGCGCTCCCCCGGCAGCCCCAGGTCGATGGTGAGGTCCTCCATCTTCGGCGCCTTCGCGCGGGCGGCCTCGTCCAGCAGGTGCACGGGAGTGGTACCCACCACCCCCACGAGATCCTCCCGGCCGTGCACCAGCACCCGCTGGCCCACGAGGGTGCGGGCATCCCAACCGCCGAGCGGGATGAACTTGGCGAAGCCGCGGTCGTCCACATGGGTGATCATGAGCCCGATCTCATCCATGTGGGCGGCGAGCATGAGCCGGCCTGCGGGAGCGCCCTCGGCCGAGCGCACGCCGTCCACGCACCCCATCGCGAGGTCGTCGACCCGGTCGGTGCATGCGGCAAGCTGCTCGCGCACGATGTCGCGAACGCGGTCCTCGGCGCCGGGCGGCCCCGAGGCCTCCGAGAGCCGTCCGAGCAGAGGGAGGTCCATCAGGCGCGCGCGCTGGCCGGGTCGTCCTTGAACGGGTCGCGAATCGCCCACAGGGCCAGGTTGGCCGCGATCAGGATGAGCGTGCCGGGGATGAGCCAGATGCCGCCGCAGGCCAGGAACCCGCCGCAGCCCCCGATGTAGAGCAGCGCGCTGCCCAGCGCGGGGGATCGGCGCACCACGAGGGCTCCGCCGATGCTGAACAGGGCCATGAGGAATGCCACGGCCCCGGCCCAGCCACCCGAGTGGTAGTCGAGCGTGTAGAAGATGCCGCCGAGCGATGTGGCCTCCACGGCCACCAGGGCGGCGAACAGGCTGAGCACGGCGCCGATGCCGCCGACGATCGCGCAGATCGGGCGCAGGCGGTCCTGCAGGGATGCGCGCTGCTCGCTCATGAGCACTCCAGCACGAGCTTGCCGAAGTGCAGGCCGGCTTCCTCGCGCTCGTGCGCCGCAGCCGCGTCTGCAAGCGGTCGCACGCTGTCGATCACCGGCACCCACGACTGGGTGGACACCGCCGCGAGCAGCTGCCGGAACTCGGCGGGGCTCCCCATTGTGGTGCCAAGCAGGCCCACCTGCCCGAGCGTGACCGGCCGCACCGACAGGTCGACCTTGGCGCCGCCCGTGCCGCCGAACACCACCACGCGCCCACCGGGGGCGCAGGAGTCGATGCTGCCCGCCCACGTGGAGCCCACGGAGTCGATCACCACGTCCACGCCGCCGCCGTTGGCCTCCCTGACGGCCGCGGGCCAGTCGTCGCCCGTCGTTGCGTAGTTCACGCCCACGTCGGCGCCGAGTGCGGCAGCCTTCTCGAGCTTCTCGTCGGATGACGACGTGACCACCACGCGGCATCCGGCGGCCTTGGCCAGGTTGAGGGCGAAGGTGGCCACGCCGCCCCCGATGCCGATGACAAGCACGGTCTCGCCGGGCTTGACCTGGGCACGGGTGAACAGGGCCCGCCACGCCGTGAGACCGGCCAGCGGCAGTGCTGCGGCCTCGTGCCACGACAGCCGCCCGGGCTTGGGGAACACGTTCGCCGCGGGGATCACGATCTGCTCGGCGTACGTGCCCTGGTCGGGGCCGCCGAGGATGCGAAAGCCGGGGCCGGGTGCGCGCTGGTCGTCGCCCCACGCAAGCGACGGGAGGATGATGACTTCATCTCCCTCCGACAGCCCGGACACGCCCGCGCCCACCTTGTGCACCACGCCGGCGCCGTCCGACCCGGGGGTGAGGGGGAGGGGCACCTTGGCCACGCCCTTGCGCACGAACACATCGCGGCGGTTGAGCGCTGCGGCCCTGAGTGCCACCACCACCTCGCCGGGGCCGGGCTCGGGGTCGGCCACCTGCTCCAGCACGAGCACCTCGGGCCCGCCGGGCTCGCTCATCCTGATCGCCTGCACGTGCTGCTCCTGGTACGCGGTCGAGACCCGGGCAGGTTAGCCGGTGGCCCGCGCGATCAGTCCGGTGGGCGGGTGGCGCTGAGCACGTCGTGCACGGCCACGGGCGTGCTGCCCCGGCGCCACGACACCGTTGTCGCCCCGGTGGCACGGCCCAGCGGCTGGCCGGCCACCACCTGCGAGCCCTCGCGGATGCCCTCATCGTACGACGCCAGGGGGCTCAGGCCCATGCGATTGCCGTCGGTGCCGGAAACCCAGAAGCCGATACCGGCTGCCGCGTCCGCCCCGCTGGCGATCTCGAGGGTGCCCGTGATGGGAGCCACCACCGTGGCCCCCGAGGCAGAGGTGATGGAGACCGCGTCGCCGCCCGTCTGCCCGTAGGCGATGGGTGAGCCCTTGGGTGCGGCCACGGGGAACGTGAAGCCCGCCGGCACGCGCACGCCGCTGGCCGGCCTGGCGCCGCCCCACACCACCACCACGCCCGGCCCGTCGGTGGGCGTGACGGCGGGAATCACCTGTGGCGCGGGCGAGACGTATGCACCGGCCGGTGCGGCCGTGGCCGCCGCCGGTGCGCATGTGGGGGCCGGGTCCTGCGCGGATGCCAGCGCGGGGCGGTTGGGGTCGCCGCCGAGCGTGGTGAAGAACGTGCCCACCCCGGCGGGCCAGCCGCCGTTGAGGCCGGTGGGGTCGTTCGATGCCCCCACGGGAGCCCATCGGGCGCCCATGGCCGACACGGTCACGAGGCCGTCATCGGCGTAGTTGCCCAGCGTGCGGGCGGCCATGGCGATTGCCTCGGACCATTCGGCGAACTCGATGCCGGGGCCGAGCCCGAAGGGATTGCGGATGGCCTGGGAGGGACCGTACGTGCCGAGCATGGTCTCCTGGGCCGCGATGGCCACGAGCAGGCGCGGGTCGATGTCGTTGGCCAGGCCCTCGCGCACGAAGACGGCGCCGTTGCCGGCCAGCGGGCTGCCCGCGGCGGCGAGCTGGGCGTCCAGTGACTGGGCGTCAGCCTGCGCGGTGCAGCGGAGGGTGTTCACCCAGCCCTCGGCCGATCCGCCCCCGGCCAGGAGCAGGCCCACGCCCCCCGCCACGAGCGCGCCACATGCGATGCGTGCAATGCGGGGAGAATCCACGGGTCGCACGATAGCCGCGCGATCCGACGGCGCACGGTCTAGCGTGGAGGTGTGTCAGGAACGTCGCAGCCCTCACGCGCCACCGCCATCACCATGCTCGTGGTGGTGGTGCTGGCATTCGTGGCGATACTCGTGGGGCTGGCCATCGGCCAGGTTGCCCTGGCCGGCGCGGCCGGCGTGGTGCTGGTGATCGTGTGGTTCGTGCTCCGGTCGATCCAGAAGCGGGGGGCCCGCTCCTAGCGGACCGACTCGATCGCGTCGTTCACTTCCTGTGCCTCGACCGCGCCGGTGATGACCTTGGTGCCACCCGGGCCCTTGATGACGAAGGTGGGCGTGGAGTTGGCGCCGGCGGCCTGCGCGCGGTCTGCAACGGCGAACAGGACGTCGCCCGTTGCGTTGTCCTTGCGCGCGGCATCCCACGCCGCCACATCGAGGCCGGGCGTGTTCTCCGCGAATGCGGTCAGCACTTCATCCGTGACCCACCCCGAGTTCTCCTCGCCCTGGTTGGCGTAGAGGATCTCCGCGTAGGTGAAGCCCCTGTCCTGCTGCGCGGCGGCGGCGATCGCCAGTGCGGCGTCGGAGGAGCCCGGGCCGATGAACGTGAGCGGCTCGATGGTGAGCTTCGCCGTGCCGTCCTTGACCGGTCCCTTGATGATGCCGGGGATGGTCTTGACGCTGGCGGCCTCGCACACGGGGCACTGCGGGTCGATGTACTCCTGCACGGTCACGGGGGCGTTGGGCTTGCCGATGGTGAACCCGTTCTGGGGAATGCCCTTGGTGAGCGCGGTGACCTTGGCGACGCCCTGCACGTTCGACGCCGATCCATTGCTGCCGTTCGAATCGCCACCTGAGGTGCTCACCACGATGAGTGCGATGACCACGGCGATCACCACGACGACTGCTCCGCCGATCAACCAGCCCTTGCGCGACACTCGGACACTCCTGGGGTTCGTTCGCTCTGGCCCGCACCGGGGGCGCGAGTGGGTGCATCATCGCATGCCTCAGCCGATGTCGAAGCCCATCTGTTCGGTTTCGCCCGAACCGTCCATGGGCGGCGTGGTGGCCTCCGCCGTGGCCGCGGCGTCCTGCGCAAGGCGGTCGGCGCGCTCGTTGAGCTCGTGACCCGCATGCCCGCGCACCAGGCTGGGCCGCACGGACTCATGGCGGGCCAGTTGCACGAGCAGGCGCTCCCACAGGTCGCGATTTGCCACCGGCTTCTTGCCGGCCGTGCGCCACCCCCGGCGCTGCCACGAGCCCAGCCAGTCGTCGGTGATGGCCTTGGCCAGGTACGACGAGTCGGTGATGAGGTCCACCGACGATCCATCAGGCGTGGCGGCCAGTCCCTCGATGGCCGCCATCAGCTCCATGCGGTTGTTGGTGCTGGGTGCCTCCGCGCCCGTGAGCACCACCTCCGAGCCGTCGGCGGCGATGATGATGGCCGCCCAGCCACCGCGGGCGTCGTCGGTGCCGTTGCCGGAGCAGGCGCCGTCGGTGACCACTGTGACCGGATGCTGGTGTCGATGCGTCATGGCGGTCCAGCATAGAGGCGGCATCGGCACACCCCGTGGCACATGCGCGCGCATCCCCGGCATACGGTGCGCCCATGGCTGCCATGGTGCTGCTCGTCGCCCTCGTGCCGATCGTCGCGGCAGACCTGCGGTGGCGCATCGTCCCGGATCTGGTGGTGGCCCCCGCGTTCCTCGCCGCATGGGTGCTGAGCGCCATGACGCCCGGCATGCCGTGGTGGGGGCCTGTTGCCACCGCCGCCATCGTGGGTGGCGTGCTCGCCGTTCCCGCCGTCGTGCGGCCCGACGGCATGGGCATGGGGGATGTGAAGCTGGCCGCATTGATCGGTGCTTCGCTTGGCGCCGTCCCGGGCCTCGCGGCGTTGCTCGCAGGCCTGGTGACGGCCGCCGCGTGGGGCCTTCTCGTGGCGCGCCGCCGGGGCGTGGGCGCGTCTGCGGTCGCGCTGCCCCTCGCGCCCTTCCTCGCTGCGGGGGTGCTGGCGGTGGTTGGTCCGTCGTGGTTCGTACACTCGGCGCGTGCCTCCGGCCATGGTCACCACGCTTCGGCCCAGTGCCCCGTACGACCTCCGCCTGTCGGCGGGTGGATCGGCCGGCGGCACGCGTCGCTGGCACGGGCACGTGCTGCTGATGGCGCTTCCCGCGCCGGCGGGGCCCGGCCGTGTGGCAGTGCGCCAGCGCCGCGATGGGCATCTGGACCTGGCGGTCGACGCCCCTGATGAGGCGGTGGCCCTCGACGCGGTGAGGTTCATGCTGGCCGTGCACGACGACCACGGGCCGTTTCTGCGCATGGCACGACGCGACCCCCGCATGGCTGCCGTGAGCGTGCGCCGTGCGGGCTACCGCCCGGCGCGCCGCGGCACCGTGGCCCAGGCCCTCCTGGCCGCGGCATGCGGGCAGTTGGTGAGCGGTGCGGAGGCCGCTCGCATGGAGCGGGCGATCGTGCGCATGGTGAGCCCCCCCGGCGCGGATGGCCTCTGCGCCCCGCCGTCCGCCGAGGCCCTCGCCGGCCTGGCGCCGGCCAGGGCGGTATCGACCGGCCTCGCCGCCCGGCGCGCCGCGGCGATGACCCGGCTGGCACGGGCCCTGGACCTGGAGCGCCTTCATGACGTGGACACCCCCCGCATGACCGCACGCGTCACGCGCGAGCCATGGCTTGGGCCCTGGAGCGCCGGCATCATCGGCACCTACGGCCTCGGCAGGTTCGACGCGCCCGTGGTGGGCGACCTCGGCCTCATGCGCATCCTGGCGGCCGAGACCGGCATCTGGCCGGAGGCGGAGGACACCCGTGCACTGGTGGCGCACTACGGCGAGTGGAGCGGCCTTGCCAGTGCCTACCTGCTCATGCACCCGCATGCGCGGGTGAAGCAGGGAGCCCGGTCGCAGCGCGCGGCCTGAGGCAGGCGGGGTGCGCGCCCGGGCGGGCGGTATGCTGCGCGGCCGATGGCCCTGACCTACCGCACAGCCGGGGAGTCGCACGGCCCGGCCCTGACCACGATTATCGAGGGGCTGCCGGCCGGGCTTCCCCTCACGCCCGATGACATCGACGCCGATCTCGCGCGCCGTCAGCTGGGCTACGGGCGCGGTGGCAGGCAGAAGATCGAGACCGATCGCGTGCAGGTGACGGCCGGTATCCGTCATGGGCGCACCCTCGGCAGCCCGGTTGCGCTGATGGTGATGAACCGCGACTTCGCCAACTGGTCGGAAGACCGCATGGCCATCTGGGAGCCGGCATCCGAGGTGGACCCCATCACCCTCCCGCGGCCCGGGCACGCCGACCTCGCGGGCATGCAGAAGTACGAGACCGACGACCTCCGCAACATCCTCGAGCGCGCGAGTGCGCGCGAGACCGCCGCGCGCGTGGCGGCCGGCGGCGTGGCCAAGGCCCTGCTGCGCCGCTACGGCATGGAGGTGCGCAGCCACGTGGTGCAGGTGGGCCCCGAGGAGGCACCCCGCCGCGACGACCTCACGCTGGCCGACTTCGAGGGCGTTGACGAAAGCCCGGTGCGCGCACTCGATGCCGATGCATCCGACCGCATGCGCGCCGCCATCAAGGCCGCGGGGCAGGACAGCGACACACTCGGGGGCATCTTCGAGGTGTGGGTGTTCGACCCCATCCCCGGCCTGGGTTCGCACGTGAGCGGCGACGCGCGCCTCGACGGCCGCATCGGCCAGGCCATGCTGGGCATCCAGGCCATCAAGGGCGTGGAGCTCGGCGCGGGCTTCGAGCTGGGGCGCATCCGCGGCAGCAAGGCCCATGACGAGATCTTCTGGTCGGAGGAGCGTGGGTACCACCGCCGCACCAACCGTTCCGGGGGGCTCGAGGGCGGCATGACCCACGGCGCACCGCTCGTGGTGCGCGCGGCCATGAAGCCCATCGCCACGCTCAGCCGTCCCCTGGCGTCCGTTGACGTGCACAGCAAGGAAGCCACCGCCGCGTTCAAGGAGAGGTCGGACATCTGCGCCGTGCCCGCGGCCGCCGTGATCGGCGAGGCCGTGGTGGCCTTCGTGCTGGCGCAGGCCCTGGTGGACAAGTTCGGCGGGGACTCCGTCGCATCCCTCGACGCCGCGGTGGATCGCTACCGCGCGGTGCTGGCCCGCTAGCCGTGGCCACTGAGCGCTGGATCGCGCTCGCGGGCTACATGGGCGCGGGCAAGAGCACGGTGGGCCGCCTGGCCGCCCAGCAGCTGGGCGTGCAGTTCCTCGACGCCGACGACCTTGTGGAGGCCCATGCCGGTCAGTCGATCCCCGAGATCTTCGCCCAGCGCGGCGAGCTGTGGTTCAGGCGCACCGAGGAGGACCTGATCCGCGAGAACCTCCAGGCAGACCCTGGCGTGCTCGCGCTTGGTGGCGGGGCACTCGGCAGCAAGCGCACGCGCGACCTGCTCGGCCGTACGGCCTGGGTTGCGTGGCTGCGTATCGATCCGGAGCTCGCCTGGGACCGCGTGGGTGGCCAGCCCGGCCGACCACTGGCCCTCGACCGCGACCGTTTCATCCGGCGCGCGCAGGAGCGCGAGCACGTGTACCGCGAGGCGGCCGACGTGATCCTCGATGCCTCCCGGCCGGCCGATGAGGTGGCCCGGGTGCTGGCCGAGTGGGCCGGCGGCGGCGGGCCCGACGAGGACCAGGCGGGGTGAGCACCACGGCGTCCGGGCCGGTCATCACCGCTGCCATCGGCGAACGCGAGGTGCCCGTGTACCTGGGTGCAGGCGCACTGGCGGGCGTGGGCGCCCTGCTCGCGTCGGCCGGCGCGGGTGACGGCGCCCTGGTGGTGGTGGATGACGGCGTTGGCTACGCGGGCGAGCAGGTGGCCGCATCGTGCCGCGACGCCGGGCTGCGGGTGGCCGTGGAGCCGGTGCCCGCCGGTGAGGCGTCCAAGAACCTCGGTGAGCTCGAGCGGCTGTCCCGCGCGGCTGCACGCGCGGGCATCCGCCGGCGTGACGCCGTGGTGGCGGTTGGCGGTGGCGTGGTGGGCGACCTCGCGGGGTTCCTCGCCGCGTCGTACCAGCGCGGCGTGCGCCTGGTGCAGGTGCCCACCACGCTGCTCGCAATGGTCGATTCGTCGCTGGGCGGCAAGACCGGCGTGGACCTCCCGGAGGGCAAGAACTACGTGGGAGCCGTGTACCAGCCGGAGGCCGTGGTCATGGACACCTCCGTGCTCTCCACGCTGTCCGCGCGCGAGCTGTCGTGCGGTTTCGCCGAGGTGGTCAAGTACGGCCTGCTGGTGGGTGGGGAGCTCATGGAGATGGTGGCCGCGTGGCCCGCGCTGCCGGGCCCCGATGCCGACCTCGCTGACCTCATCCGCCGTTGCGCCGCCTGCAAGCTGGAGGTGGTGGCCGAGGACGAGTTCGACCTGGGCCGTCGCGCCATCCTGAACCTGGGCCACACGGCCGGCCATGGCATCGAGGCCGCGGCGGGCTACGACCTCTATCACCACGGCGAGGCCATCTCGCTGGGGCTCCTGGTTGCGCTTCGCGTGAGCGAGCAGGCGCTGGGGCTCGACCCGACGTGGCGCGAACGCACCCGCGACACGCTGTCCCGCCATGGGCTGCCCGTGCAGATGGATCCCTCCATCGACGTGGATCAGGTCATCGAGATCATGTCCCGCGACAAGAAGTCGGACGGTCGCGCCCTCAACATGGTGCTGCTGCGCGCGCCGGGTGACGTGCTCACCCACCAGGACCCGGACCCGGCCGTGGTGCGCGCGGCCATCGAGGAGCTCGTGCCATGACCACCATCGCCCTGCTGCACGGACCCAACCTCAACATGCTCGGGCGTCGCCCATCGCAGCACTACGGCACGCTCACGCTGCCCGAGCTCGAGGCCCAGGTGCGCGCCTGGGGAGAGGAGCGCGGCATGCGCGTGGGCACCTTCCAGACCAATCACGAAGGGGCGTTCCTCGAGCACGTGCACGGCCTCGCGGGTGCCGTGGATGGCGCCATCGTCAATCCAGGTGCATGGACGCACTACCAGTACTCCATCCGCGACGCGCTCGAGGTGATGGGCGCGCCCTTCGTGGAGGTCCACCTGTCCGACGTGGATGCCCGGGAGGACTTCCGCCGCATCTCGGTGGTGCGCGACATCGCCCTTGCCACCGTGAAGGGGAAGGGGCCCGACGGCTACCGCGAGGCCCTGGACATCCTCGGGGCGGAACTCGGCGCGTGAGCCACGCCTCGCGCCAGGCGCGCATGGGCGAGGTGCTCGTGGCAGAGGGCCTCGATGCCCTCGTCGTGACCGACCTCGTGAACGTGCGCTACCTGTGCGGTTTCGTGGGCAGCAACGGCGTGCTGGTGATCACCCCCGGTGCCCGCGTGCTGCTCACCGACTCCCGCTACACCACGGCAGCCCGTTCCATGGTGGAGGACACCGAGGTGGTCATTGCCGGCCGCGATCTCATGGACCGGCTGGCCGAGGTGGTGCCGCAGGGCAGGGTGGGCATCGAGGCCGAGCACATCACCGTTGCCCGGCGCGACCGCATGGGGCAGCGCCTCTCGGGCGTCGAGCTCGTGGCCACCACCGGGCTGGTGGAGGGACTTCGCGTGATCAAGGAGCCCGAGGAGCTCGAGTGCATCCGCGAGGCCACGCGCATGGCCGATACCGCGCTCTCCCGCCTGGTGGAGGAGGGCTTCGGTGGGCGCACCGAGGCCCAGGTGGCGTGGGCCCTCGAGGGCTGGATGCGCGACCTCGGGGCCGAGGGGGCGAGCTTCGACATCATCGTGGCGGGCGGCGCCCACGGCGCCCTGCCGCATGCCGTGCCGCGGGGCGAGCGCATTGCGCCGGACACCCTGGTGGTGGTGGACATGGGCGCGCGGTTCGCGGGCTATTCGTCGGACTGCACGCGCACGCTCAGCACCGGTACGCTCCCGCCCGCGCTCGAGCAGGCCTATTCGGTATGCCTCGAGGCCCAGCGCGCGGCCCTCGCCGCCTGCCGGTCGGGAGTCCACACGCGGGACCTCGACTCTGCGGCACGCGATGTGATCGGCGCGGCGGGGCTCGGGGAGCACTTCGGCCACGGTCTCGGGCACGGCGTGGGCCTCGACATCCATGAGCGCCCGTGGCTTCGACAGGAGGGCGGGGAGGTGCTCGAAACCGGCATGGTTGTCACCATCGAACCGGGCATCTACCTGGAGGGAGTCGGCGGAGTGCGCATCGAGGACCTCGCCATCGTCACCGATGACGGCTGCGAGGTGCTCACGCGGGTGCCGACCGACCTGATCACCACGACCATCTAGGAGCAGGCCTTGGGGGCCATCAGCAGCAACGACCTGAAGAACGGATGGGTGCTGGACATCGACGGCGAGCTCGTGAGCGTCGTGTCGTTCCAGCACGTGAAGCCCGGTAAGGGCGGGGCATTCGTTCGCACCAAGCTCAAGGGACTCGCCAAGGGCACCGTGGTGGACAAGACGTTCAGGGCCGGTGAGAAGCTCGAGCGCGTGACCACCGAGACCAAGAACATGCAGATGCTCTACGAGGACGGCGACGGCCTGGTGTTCATGGACGGCGAGACCTACGAGCAGGTCACCGTGCCCAAGACGTCCATCGAGTCCGTTGACCTGATCGCGCCGAATTCCGAGGTGCAGGTGCTGTTCGTGCGCGAGGCACCGTTCCGCGCCGAGCCCCCGACCTCGGTCGAGCTGCAGGTCACGCAGACCGATCCCGGCGTGAAGGGCGACACGGTGTCCAACGTGACCAAGCCCGCCACGCTCGAGACCGGCGCGACCGTGAACGTTCCGCTGTTCGTCAACGAGGGCGACCGCATCAAGGTGGACACCCGCACCCGGGAGTACGTGAGCCGAGTATGAGCACCGACGCCCCCGAGACAGCCATCGGCCTTGTCGATGTGACCCTGCGCGACCTGGGCACGCCGCCCTGGGGGTCGCGCATCGCGCCCGACGACCTGGGGGCGGCAGCCGCCGCATTGGCCCCGGTGGGCGCACGGGTGATCGAGGCCATGGACCCTGCCGCCGCCCGTGCCTGCATGGAAGGGCGCACCGAGAGCCCGCTCGATCGCCTGCGGGTCGTGGCCCGGCAGGCCGGGGGCGCTCGGCTGGGCATCGTGGTGACGGGCCGCACCCTGCTGGGCGAGGTGCCCGTGGGGGCAGGGGTGGCCGAGCGCCTGGTGTCGTCGGCCGCCATCAGCGGCGCCGCACGCGTGCGCGCCTACGACGCCCTCAACGACCCGGACACCCTCACGGGCGTGGCGCGCGGTGCACGCGAGGCGGGCATCGACTTCGTGCCCACGCTCATGCTCGGCCCCGTGCCCGCCGCCGACGACGCGCGGTGGGTGGACGAGGCCCTGGCGCTCGCCGAGCTGCCCGGTGCCACGTCGCTGTGCATCTCCGACCTCGGGGGCAACCTCACGCCGGTGGCCATGGGGCTTCTGGTCGGCAACATCGCAAGCCGCACCAGCCTCCCGGTCGAGGTATCGCTGCGCGCCACGGGTGGCCTGGCATCGATGTCGGCGCTGAGTGCCGCCCTTGCGGGAGCCCACGCCATCCACGCATCGGTGGGTGCCGCCGCCCTCGTGGCGGGCCGGCCCTCAGCCGAGGCCCTCTACGTGGCACTGCACGGCGGCGACCGTGAGTTCGACGTCGACGTGCCGGCACTCGAGGAGGCCGGGCGCGTCATCTGGCCGCTGGTGGCCCAGGAGCGCGTGCGCCGTGCGGCCGAACTCGCCGGCGGGCCGCAGCTGCAGTTGCCACCCGACCTCGCTGCCGGCCTGCTCTCGCGCCTGGCGCGGCAGGGCCTGGCCGGGCGGGCGCACGAGGCCGCCGACGAGTGCGCCGCCGTGTGTCGCGACCTCGGTGGTGTCACGTTCGCGCCGCCACTGGGCGAGGAGATCGTTGCCCAGGCGGCCCAGCACCTGCTCGACGGCGTGCGCTGGCGCGAGACCTCGCCTGCGCTCGCCGACGTGGCGCTCGGCTCACGCGGTCGCTCGCGTGGCCCTGTGTCCGATGAGGCGCTCGCCGTGGCCCGCGGCGCGGGCGGCACGGGTGAGCCGGCCGATCTGGCCGCCGCGCTCGCCGCGGCGCCGTCAGACGTGTCGGAGGAGGACGCCCTGGTGCTGGCGCAGTTCCCCGATGCCGGCCAGAGGCTCGTGGATCGCCGCCGCTCGCTCGCCGCCGAGGAGGCGGGCGACGAGGGCATGGCCATCGACCGGGGCCTCATCGAGACGCTGGTGGACGTTGTTGCCCACGCCGGGCAGTCCGAGGTGAGCGTGGAGATCGGCGGCGCGCGGGTGACCGTGCGCCCCGCCGCCGCGGCCGCGCCGGCCGCCGGGGGAGCCGTGGTGCCCGCTGCCGACGACGGCGTCAAGGTGGAGAGCCCGATGGTGGGCACCTTCTACGCCGCGCCGAATCCGGACGCCGAGGCGTTCGTGAAGGTGGGCGACAGGGTGGTGCAGGGCCAGGTGCTCTGCATCATCGAGGCGATGAAGATCTTCAACGAGATCACCGCGGAGCGTGCGGGCACGGTCAAGGAGATCAAGGTGGGCAACGCCGAGCCGGTCGAGTTCGGCCAGACCCTGTTCGTGCTGGCGCCGTGAAGCTGCTCGTCGCCAACCGCGGCGAGATCGCCGTGCGCGTCATCCGCACCGCCCGCGAGCTGGGTATCCCCACCGTGGCCGTGTACTCCACCGCCGACGCGCAGACCCCTGCGGTGGAGATGGCGGATGAGGCCGTGTGCATCGGCCCGCCGCCCGCCCGGGAGTCGTACCTCGACATGCGCAACGTGATCGGCGCCGCCGAGGTGACCGGCTGCGACGCCGTGCACCCCGGCTACGGCTTCCTCTCCGAGAACCCCGAGTTCGCCACCGAGTGCGCCCGCAATGGCATCCGCTTCGTGGGCCCCGACCCGGCCGTGATGCGCCGGATGGGCGACAAGATCCAGGCCAAGGAGGCCGCCATCGAGGCCGGCCTGCCGGTGCTGGGCGGCTCGGAGGGCGGGGTCACCGACGTCGCTGCCGCCATGGCATCGGCCGAGGAGGCGGGCTATCCGATCCTGCTCAAGGCGTCGGCCGGCGGCGGTGGGCGCGGCATGCGGCGCGTGGACGGCCCCGGTGAGCTCGAGCGCGCGTTCGAGAGCGCATCCCAGGAGGCCCTGGCCGCATTCGGCGACGGCTCGATGTACGTGGAGAAGTTGCTTGAAGGCGCTCGCCACGTGGAGGTGCAGGTTCTGGCCGATGGCCTGGGCGGCGTGCTCATCGTGGGCGACCGCGAGTGCTCGATCCAGCGCCGGCACCAGAAGGTGGTCGAGGAGGGCCCGGCACCGAACCTGCTCGACTCCACGCGCGAGGGCCTGCATGCAGCGGCTGAGCGTGCCTGCCGGGCATGGGACTACAAGTCGGCCGGCACCCTGGAGTTCCTGGTGGATGCCAAGGGCGACTTCTACTTCCTCGAGCTGAACGCCCGACTGCAGGTGGAGCACCCCGTCACCGAGCTGGTGAGCGGCATGGACATCGTTGCCGAGCAGCTGCGCATCGCCGACGGCCAGGTGCTGTCGCGCACCGGGCGCATCGAGGCGAACGGCCACGCGATCGAGTGCCGCGTGAACGCCGAGGACCCGGCCTTCGACTTCCGTCCTGCCGCCGGCCGCCTCGGCCTGTTCCAGCTGGCGGCGGGTCCCGGCGTGCGCGTGGACACCTTCTGCCGCAGCGGGGGCTACGTGCCGCCGTTCTACGACTCCCTCATCGCCAAGCTGTGCGTGTGGGCACCCGACCGCCCGCGGGCGGTGGCCCGCATGCAGCGCGCCCTGGCCGAGAGCATCGTGGAGGGCGTGCCCACCACCCTGCCGCTGCTGGAGGAGATCTCGCGCGACGAGGCGTTCGGGTCGGGCAGCTACACCACCTCGTTCCTCACCGAGCGCGCCGAGTACCTGCCGTCACTCGGCGGGGGTGGCGGGCGCTGATGGCCGAGGTCTCGCGTCGCGAGGCCCGTCGCCAGGCGGTGATCCTGCTCTACCAGCGGGATGTCACCGGCCTGCCGGTGCCCGAGCTCGTGGAGAACGCCCTGCGCGGCGGCGAGCATGCCGACGATCCCTTCACCCAGGCACTGGTGGCCGGCGTGGAGGCCGACCTCGATGTCATCGACGCGCGCATCACCGCAAGTGCCACCGGGTGGAGCGCAGACCGCATCGCCCCGCTCGAGCGCAACATCCTGCGCGTGGCGGTGCATGAGATCGAAGCGGGCGACGTGCCGGTGCCCGTTGCCATCGATGAGGCCGTGGAGATGGCCAAGAAGTGGTGCGCGGCAGAGGCCCCGGCCTTCGTGAACGGGGTGCTGGGCCGCGTTGCCCGCGAGCCCACGGGCGAGGCCGCCTGATGGGTGCGCGCGACGAGCTGGAGCGGGCCACGCGGAGGCTGGAGGAGCTCGCCCGCTGTATCGCCGACGCCGCCGATCGCCCCGTGGCCGAGATCGAGGAACTCGCACGGCAGGCATCCGATCTCTCGGCGGCCGTCGTGGAGATCATCCCGCGGGCCATCGCCGAGGCCGAGGCGGAGGCACGGGGTGACGTGCCGCGCATCGGTGACCCCGCGGAGCCGGTGCAGGCGGCCGTCGTGCCCGACGGCCAGTCGGAGGACCAGCCGGCCTAGTCGGGCTGCGGGCTCGACTCCGCCCGCGCGATGTCATGGCGCATGGCGGCATCGGCAACGCCGATCTCCACGCCCTGGGGCAACTCCACGTGCACCTTCTCCGCGGTGTCCACCCATGCCGTGCCCTCGGCCAGGTCGGCCACGAGAACGTGCCCTCCGGTGCTGCGGTCGCGGGCCATGGCATGCAGGTGCCAGCCCGGCACCTCGAGTCCGGCGGCCTCCGCGGGGAAGCGGAAGCCCACCAGCACCGCATCGATTGCGCCGGCCTCCCATTCGGCCTGCTGCGTCACCACCTCGCCAAGCGGGGGATACGGCGGGAACTGCCGCGGCACGCTGCGAACCCTCAGGCGCCGGAACGAACCCTCCACCCGCACGGCTGATACCGCATGCGGTGCCAGCTCGCCGAGTCGGGCGAGCAGGGCGTCATGCCCGAGGTCGCGCAGGGTCACGGGGTCGCGAGGCGAGAACGGGGTGACCACGGCGAACGGGGTGGTGGTGGATGCCGGGACGGGGGAGAGGCTGCCGTCCACCCGGGCCACCCACGCCGCTCCGTCCACCACGATGAGCTCGCCGTCGAGGCCCGCGAGCGTGCCCAGCCCCAGGTCGCCGTGAGCGAGCACCTCTGCCACGGTGAGCTCGCCGTCGTAGCGGGCGTCCATGAGGGCGGCGATGGTGGAGGTCTGGAACACGTGGTGCGGCGCCGCGGCATCGCGTGACGCCCCGCGGCGGTCCTCTGCCACCAGGTGCAGGGCACGCACCAGTTCCGGGTCGATCGCCATTCGCGCAGTGTGCCCGCTCACGAGCCTGCGCGCGCACGTCGGTCCTACACTGATCCCGATGAATGATCTCTCTCGCATGTACCCGCTGCTGGCGGGGCTCGACGGCCCCGCGCCGCTCCACGACATGGATGAGGCCCAGCTGAATGCGCTTGCGGTGGAGATGCGCGAGGCGATCATCGACACGGTTTCGCACACCGGTGGCCACCTGGGCTCGAGCCTGGGCACCATCGAGCTCAGCATCGCGCTGCACGCCGAGCTCGAGAGCCCGCGCGACCGCATTCTCTGGGACGTCGGGCACCAGGCGTACGGGCACAAGCTGCTCACCGGCCGGCTCGGCCAGTTCGAGACCCTGCGCCAGTACGAGGGCATGTCGGGCTTCCTGCGCCGGGAGGAGAGCGAGCACGACGTCATGGGCGCAGGCCACGCGAGCACCAGCATCTCGTATGCGGTGGGGCTGGCCGAGGCAATGCGGGTGAGCGGGCGGCGCGACCGCCGTATCGTCGCGGTGATCGGTGACGGCGCGATGACCGGCGGCATGGCCTACGAGGCCATGAACCACGCCGGGGACCTCAGGTCTCCCATCACCGTGGTGCTCAACGACAACGGCATGAGCATCTCGCAGAACGTGGGCGCGGTGGCGGGCGCCCTGCAGAAGGCGCGCCTCGACCCCATGCTCAGCAAGGTGCGCAATGAGATCGAGAAGGGCCTGGGGCTCATCCCGGGCATGAACGACCTCGGCAGCTCGCTGTCGAATGCCACGAAGGCCCTCTTCGTGCCAGGGCAGCTCTTCGAGGCGCTCGGATTTGCCTACATGGGCCCCATCGACGGCCATGACATCAAGGCGATCCGCCGCGCGCTGCAGCGCACGGCGGATAGCGACCGCCCCGTGCTCCTGCATGTGCACACCGACAAGGGCCGGGGCTACGGACCCGCGGAGGAGGACGGCGAGGCCATGCACGGTTCGGGCCCATTCGCCGTTGACAGCGGGCGCGCCGCCACGCCGGCCAGCCCGGGCCCGCCCGCATACACCGAGGTGTTCGGCAGGGCGCTGGTGCGGGAGGCCGAGGCCGACCCGCGCGTGGTGGGCATCACTGCCGCAATGCTCAAGGGCACGGGCATGAGCCACATGAACGACCGCTTCCCCGAGCGCACGTACGACGTCGGCATCGCCGAGCAGCACGGCGTGGTGTTCGCCGGCGGGCTGGCCATTGCCGGCTACCGCCCCGTGTGCGCCATGTACTCCACGTTCCTCCAGCGCGCGTTCGACCCGATCGTGCACGACATCGCGCTGCAGGGGCTGCCCGTGGTGTTCGCCATCGACCGCGGTGGCCTGGTGGGCGACGACGGTCCCACGCATCACGGCGTGTTCGACATCGCGTACCTCCGGCCGATCCCCGGCATGATCGTGATGGCACCGATGGACGAGGCCGAGCTGGTGCACATGCTGCACACGGCCCTTCGCCTGGATGGGCCGTCTGCGCTGCGCTACCCGCGCGGGGCCGGCACCGGCGTGCCGCTGCCCGAGCGCCCGGAGGTGCTGCCCCTGGGCAAGGCGGTTGTGCTGGAGGAGGGCTCGCGCGTTGCCCTGGTGGGGTACGGATACGGCGTGCAGGTGGCGCTGGACGCCGCGGGGATCGTGTCGGAGGAGCTCGGAGTGCGCCCCACGGTCGTGAACGCCCGGTTCGCCAAGCCGATCGACACCGAGCTGCTGCAGGAACTCGCGGCGACCCACGACGTCATCGTCACCATCGAGGACCACGTGCTCGAGGGGGGCTTCGGCAGCGCCGTGCTCGAGGTGATCGGCGATGTGCCCGCCCAGGTGGAGCGCATCGGGATCCCCGACACCTTCATCCAGCACGGCCGCCGCGACCTGCTGCTGGCCGAGGCCGGGGTGACGCCCGCGGCCGCCGCGCACGCCGCCCTGCTGGCCGTGGGGGCCCGCGCCGCGCACTGAGGCGTGCCTCGCGGCACGGTGCGCGCGGTATCGGCGTGGCCGTGCCGGGCTAGCATCACATCGTGCCCCGCCAGCGACTCGACGCGGCCCTCGTGGAGCGCGGACTCTTTGCGTCCCGGTCCCGCGCCCAGGCGGCCGTCATGGCCGGTCGCGTGAAGGTGGACGGCCGGGCGGACGTGAAGCCCGGCCAGCAGGTGGGCCCCGACGCCATCATCGAGGTGGATGAGGGCCCGGAGTTCGCATCGCGCGGCGGGCTCAAGCTCGATCACGCCCTGACTGCCCTGGGCGTTGACGTGATTGGGGCGCATGCGATCGACGTGGGGGCGTCCACCGGTGGGTTCACCGACGTGCTGCTGCGCCGGGGCGCCGCCGCCGTGGTCGCGGTCGACGTGGGGTACGGCCAGTTGGCGTGGGCCTTGCGGGAGGATTCCCGCGTTCACGTACTCGATCGCACCAATGCGCGGGCGCTCGAGCCCGCGATGCTGCCCTGGCAACCCGACCTCGCGGTGATGGATGTGTCGTTCATCTCATCCGCCGTGGTGTGGCCTGCGGTGGCGCGCTGCCTGCATCCCGCGTACCGTGCCCTTGTGATGGTGAAGCCGCAGTTCGAGGTGGGCAGGGGCAACGTGGGCTCCGGGGGGGTGGTGCGTGACCCTGCGCTGCGCCGTGACGCGGTGCTGGGCGTGGCGCGCGCCATCGCCGAATCGGGCGGCCACGTGGCTGGTGCAGCCGACAGCGGCACTCCCGGCCCCAAGGGCAATCGCGAGATCTTCCTGCTGGCAGCGGGGCCGGGCCACCTCGACCCCGCCGCCGACGTGCATGCCCTCGTCGCGGCCGCGGTCGCGGAAGGGGAGTCGTGACGCCCCCGCACACGCCGATCCGCGAGGAGGCCGGTACGCGCGCCGAGCGCGTGCTCGTGCTCACCCATGGCGCCGCCGAGGTGACCGCCGGCGTCATGCCCACCCTGCTCTCGGTGCTCGATGCCCGGGGCGTGGAGGTGGCCGCCACCGAGGAGGAGGCCGGCAAGCACGCCGCGCTGGCCGAGCGCTCCATCATCCAGCCCACGGACCTGCGCCCCGGCGGCGTTGACCTGGTGCTGGTGCTCGGGGGCGACGGCAGCATCCTCCGGGCGCTGTCGCGCGAGGCCACCACGGGCGCCCCGGTGCTCGGCGTCAACTACGGCCGCGTGGGGTTCCTGGCCAGCATCGAGCAGTCCGACCTCGAGCGCGGACTCGCCAGGGCGCTGGACGGCGAGTACATCACGCTCGGGCTGCCGTCCCTCAAGGCCGAGTGGAGCGAAGGCACGCTGCAGGCGGTGAACGACCTGGCATTCCTGCGCGGGGGCGAGTCGCGCCTGGCCGACCTCTCGTACTCGGTGTCGGGCGAGCCCGTGGCCACGGTGCGGTGCGACGGCCTCATCTGCTCCACGCCGGTGGGCTCCACCGCCTACAACCTCGCCGCGGGCGGCCCCACGGTGTCGTGGCGGGTCAAGTGCTTCGTGCTCTCGTTCATCGCGGCCCATCACCTCGACACCCGCCCGCTGGTGCTGGCGGCGGACGAGAAGCTCACGGTCACCAACTCCGCGATCGTGGGCGACTGCGACGTGCTGGCCGACGGCGTGCGCATCGCCGCCCTGCCGCCCGGGCGATCCATCACCGTGGGCCTCGGCGGTGAGGAGGTCCACCTGGCCATCTTCCCCGAGTCGTCGTTCTTCCGTCGCTACCGGGAGAAGTTCGGGCGACCGTGACCGGGGAGGCGGAGTCGGCGTGATCCGGGAGATCGAGATCCGCGACCTCGTCGTGATCGAGCGGGCGCACATCGAGCCGGTCGCCGGGCTCACGGCCATCACCGGCGAGACCGGCGCGGGCAAGACCGTTGTGGCGCAGGCGCTCGGGCTGCTGGCAGGCGGGCAGGCCGACCCCAAGGCGGTGCGGCCGGGCGCCAAGCATGCCCTGGTGCAGGCGACCGTCACGATCCCCGACGGATTCTGGGAGTCCCTCGACCCCGACGACCCCGCGCACCAGGTACGCGAACTCGCCGATGACGAGGACGAGGTGGTGGTGGCACGCCGGGTGCCGGCCGAGGGGCGTGCCCGTGCGCTGGTGGATGGCCAGGTGGCATCGCGCGACGGCGTGGCCGCGTTCGTGGGGGCCCTGGTGCGGTTCTCGGGCCAGCACGAGCAGCGGCGACTGGTGGGCCCCGCCGCCCAGATGGCCATCCTCGACGCGTTCGCCGGGCCCGAGGCCGTGGGCACGGCCGCCCGCCTGCAGGGGCTGCGACGGGAGATCGTTGCGCTCACGCGTCGCATCGGCGACGCAGAGGCCCGTCGCGACCAGGCCGTGCGCGAGCGCGAGTCGCTGGAGCGCCTGGTGGCCGATGTGGACGACGTGGGGCCCGACCCGGCTGAGGAGGAGTCGCTGCGGGCAGAGCGCGGCCGCCTGGCGCACGCGGAGAGGCTGGCGGAGGCCGCGGCCACCACCATCGCGCTCCTGGACGGCGGGGACGATGGCGGGGCGCTC
>JBIIJJ010000071.1:0-7414 GCA_044233875.1 Miltoncostaeaceae bacterium
CGGCGTCCGGCCGCGCGATGCGCGCGATCGAGCAGGCGGTCGACCTCGACCCGACCCTGAAGCCGCTGCTCGACGATCTCGCGGCCGGTGAGGCCGCCCTGCAGGAGGCCCTCATCGGTGCGCGCCGGTATGCCGACGACCTGGGCGCGGAGCCCGGCCGCCTCGAGTGGGTGGAGGGGCGCCTGGCGCGGTACGAGGAGCTCTCGCGACGCTACGGGCCCGGTACCGATGCCGTGATCGCCCGCGCCGAGGAGGCCCGCGCGGCCCTCGATGCCCTGGCGGGCGGTGGGTCGGAACACGAGGCCCTTGCCGCCGAGCGCCACGCGCTGGTTGCGCAGGCCACGGAGACCGCAAAGGCGCTGCACGGCATGCGGGCCGCTGCGGCGCCCGATCTGGCGGCGCGCGTGCAGGCCGAACTGCAGGACCTTGCGATGTCGGGGGCGGAGCTTCGCGTGGAGATCACGGCGGATGACGCCGAGGTGCCGCAGGACCGCGTGTCGCTGGTGATGCGGGCCAACCCCGGGCTCCCGGAGGCGCCGCTGGCCGAGGCGGCGTCCGGCGGTGAGCTCTCGCGCGTGCTGCTGGCGCTGCACTCGGTGGCGGCCGCGGCAGAGCCTGGCGTGGCATGGGTGTTCGACGAGGTCGATGCCGGCATCGGCGGCGTGACGGCCGGCACGGTGGGCGCCCGCCTGGCCGACATGGCGCTGGGGCGCCAGGTGGTGGTGATCACCCACCTGCCCCAGGTTGCCGCGGCCGCCGACCGCCACTACCGGCTCGTGAAGGGCACCGCGGCCGACGGCCGGGCCATCACCACCATCGATGCGGTGGAGGGCGACGCGCTCGTGGACGAGATGTGCCGCATGCTCGGCGCGGCTCCCGACGACGCCGCCGCGAGGGGCCACGCACAGGAACTGCTCGCGCGCCGCGGGTAGGGGTATGCTCACCTCCCGTACGGCGGTACGGGTCGGGGAGGCCGGTCAGGTGAGTGAGCACGGAGAGCGCTACGTCTTCGTAACAGGGGGCGTGGTGTCGGGCCTCGGCAAGGGAATCACGGCCGCGTCGCTGGGCACGCTGCTGAAGGCGCGGGGCTACAAGGTGTCGCTGCAGAAGTGCGACCCCTACCTGAACGTGGATCCCGGCACCATGAGCCCGTTCCAGCACGGCGAGGTGTTCGTGACCGAGGACGGCGCCGAGACCGACCTCGATCTCGGCCACTACGAGCGCTTCACCGACGAGGCGCTCACGCGCACGTCCAACATCACCACCGGGTCGGTGTACGACGCCGTCATCCGGCGGGAGCGCCGCGGCGACTTCCTGGGTGCCACCGTGCAGGTGATCCCGCACATCACCAACGAGATCAAGGACCGCATCAAGCAGGCGGCCACCTCATCCAACGCCGACGTGGTCATCGTGGAGATCGGCGGCACGGTGGGCGACATCGAGTCGCTGCCGTTCCTCGAGAGCATCCGCCAGCTGCGCAACGACGTGGGCCGCGACAAGGTGGCGTTCGTGCACGTGACCCTCGTGCCGTTCCTCGAGGTGGCGGGCGAGCTCAAGACCAAGACCACCCAGCACTCCGTGAACGAACTGCGCGGCATCGGCATCGAGCCCGACGTGCTGGTGCTGCGGTCCGACCGACCGCTCGACGCCGGCGTGCGCGAGAAGATCGCCCTGTTCGGCGGCATCGCGCCCGACGCCGTGATCTCCGCCGAGGACTCCGACGACATCTACAAGGTGCCCATCGCCATGGAGGCCGAGGGCCTCGACCGCGTGGTGTGCGAGCGCCTGGGGCTTCCCCTGCACGACATCGACCTGAGCGACTGGCGCGCCGTGGTGGACCGCCTCGGCACGACCCGCGGCACGGCCCGCATCGCGCTGGTGGGCAAGTACGTGCAGCTGCACGACGCCTACCTGTCCGTGGCCGAGGCCCTCAAGCACGGTGGCCTGGCGCACGGGGTGGAGGTGGACATCGACTGGGTGGACGCCGATGCCGCTGACCTGGCCGATCGCCTGCGCGCATGTGACGGGGTGCTGGTGCCGGGTGGCTTCGGCGGCCGCGGCGTGGAGGGCAAGATCGAGGCCGCGCGCATCGCGCGCGAGGAGGGCATCCCGTACCTGGGAATCTGCCTCGGCATGCAGGTGGCGGTCATCGAGTACGCGCGCAACGTGTGCGGCATGGACGGCGCCAACTCGACCGAGTTCGACCTGGAGACCCCGTACCCGGTCATCGACCTGCTGCCCGAGCAGCGCCAGATCGAGGAGCGCGGCGGCACCATGCGCCTGGGCGGTGGCCCCGTGGCCCTCATGCCCGGCACCATCGTGCGCGGGCTCTACGGGGATGTCGACTCCATCCAGGAGCGCCACCGGCACCGCTACGAGGTGAACCCCGTGCTGCGGCCGCAGCTCGAGGAGAAGGGGCTGGTCACGTGCGGGCGCTCGCCCGACGGCCGACTGGTGGAGTGCATCGAGATCCCGGATCACCCGTTCTTCGTGGCGAGCCAGTACCACCCGGAGTTCAAGAGCCGTCCCACGCGGCCGCAGCCGCTGTTCCGGGCGTTCGTCGGGGCTGCCGCGGCGCATGCGGGCGTGGGCGGAGGCGCTGCCGGCGACGACGTCGCCGCCTCGACCGCCGCGTGAGCACGCTCTCCGGGCACGACCTGCCCGAGGTCGCACGGCTTTTCGCACGCCTGTGCGAGATCGCCTCGCCGTCCGGTGAGGAGGGCGCCATGGCCGACGCCGTGCTGCTCGAGCTCTCGCGCATGGGTGCCGACATCACCCAGGACGACGCCGCGACCGCGCTGCCCAACGCGGGCTGCAACAACATCGTGGCGCGTTTCGCCCCCACCACCGAGGGCACGCCCATCATGTTCTGCGCCCACCTCGACACCGTGCCGCTGCTCGCGCCGGTGGAGGTTGTTCAGGAGGGCGAATGGCTCACGAACCGCAACGAGGCGATCCTCGGCGGCGACGACAAGGCGGCGGTGGCGGCCATGCTGCATGCCGTCGATCGCGTGGTGCACGAGGGCATCCCGCACGCGGGCATCGAGCTGGTGTTCACGCCCTGCGAGGAGGTCGGGCTCAAGGGCGCGGCCTACTTCGACCCCTCGGTGCTGCGCGCCGCGTACGGGTTCGTGTACGACCACACCGGTGAGCTCGGGGGCATCGTCACCTCGGCGCCCACCCACAAGGAGATCCACGTGACCGTGCGCGGCGTGGCTGCTCACGCGGGCATCCAGCCCGAGCTCGGCCGCAGTGCGATCACCGCGGCATCGCGGGCCATCGCCTCGATGCCGCTGGGCCGTATCGACGAGGCCACCACCGCGAACATCGGCACCGTGCGCGGGGGCTCCGCCACCAACGTGGTGGCCGAGGAGTGCGTGATCGCCGCGGAGTGCCGCTCGCGCGACCCCGAGGCACTCGGCCGCCAGATCACGGCGATGCTCGACGCTTTCACGTGGGCCGGCACCGAGTGCGAGTGCGACGTGGAGATCAGCGTGCGCGATCACTTCACGGGGTACTCGCTCGATGAGGACGCCCCGCAGGTGGTGATGGCGGCCCAGGCGCTTGGCGACTGCGGAATCGCCCCCCGATTCGTGGCGTCCGGTGGCGGGTCAGATGTGAATGCCCTGCTCCTGAACGGGTTTCCGGCAGTCAACCTGTGCAATGCGATGGTGGACGTCCACACGCCCGACGAGCGCATCCGCATCGCCGACGTGCAGGCGATGGTGGACGTGACCCTGGCGATCATCGCCCGGGCCCGCGGGCTCAGCTAGGCCCGGCGGTGCCCCAGCCCCCCGACGCCGTTCGGCCCATCGACGGCCTCACGGTGGAGTCGCGGGAGCAGGTCTACAGCGGCGAGGTGGTGGACCTCTCGGTGGTGCACTACCGCAGGCCGGGTGGCCTGGTGGTGCGTCGTGAGGTCATCGCGCATCCGGGCGCCGTGGTGATGGTTCCCGTGCAGGGCGATCACCTGCTGATGGTGCGCCAGCCGCGCGAGGCAGTGGGGGAGTACCTCCTCGAGCTGCCCGCCGGCAAGCTCGACGTTCCGGGGGAGCCCCCGCTCGAATGCGCGCGGCGCGAGCTGGCCGAGGAGGTCGGGCGCGCCGCTGGCTCGTGGCACGACTGGGGAGGGTTCTTCACCGCGCCCGCGATCCTCCAGGAGTACATCCACTGCTTTCTCGCCACCGACCTCGTGCCCATCGACCACGAGCCCATCGAGGAGGAGGAGATCGAGGTGGTGCCGTGGCCGCTCGCCGACCTTGATGGCCTCATCGGCCTGGTGCACGATGCCAAGAGCCTGATCGGGCTCATGCACCTGCGGGCGCATGCATCCCGCATGGACGTGTTCTAAGGTTAAAGCGGTGTGAACGCGCGGCACCGCGTGTCGGCGTTCCCGAGTTCGGCAACAAGTCCGAGGGCGGCGACTTCACCGGCGTGGACTTCGTGAGCAGCAACCTCACGGTGGCCGTGCCGGCGGCCAAGCCGACCTTCCTCGACCGTCTCTTCAACCTCGTCGGCTTCAAGAAGACGTCGCTGAAGAAGGGCTTCAAGATATTCGCGAAGCCCAAGAAGACGGCGCCGAAGCAGCTGTGCCCCGCAGGCCCGAAGAAGACCCGCCTCAGCTACACGCTCATCATGGGTGAGGCCGGCCGCTACTCGGTCTACTTCACGGATGCCAAGGGCAAGCGCATCCCGATCCAGTGCGGCACCATCGTGAACAAGCGCGTGATCACGACCGCCATGTCGGCGCCGGTGATCCAGTCGCTCAAGGTGAACGAGCGCCCGGTCATCACGGCCTACGTCAACAGCTCGGCTGTCGGCAAGACCTCCGACTACCCGCTGCTGAACGTGATCCTCCGTCGCACCGACGGCACCCTGGAGCGCCAGGACCAGCCGAACCCGCCGCTGCCGGGCACGCCTCTCCGCTAGCCCGCAGCACCTGATGCAGTAACGCGAAGGGCCCCCTCGGGGGCCCTTCGTCGTTCCGGGGACAGGCGGACCCCGGGGACTGTCCCTGCCCGGGGACTGTCCCTGCGCGGGGACTGTCCCCTCGGGGTCATGCGCCGCACTCTCAGCGGCGGTCGCGGAGGTCCTGCTCCAGGTCGTCGAGGGCCTTTCGCATTGCCTCGATCTTGCGCTCGGTCTCCTGCTCTGCACTGGTCATGGTGAGGCGGTCGGAGGCCGCCTGCTCCTTGTGGTGGCGCGAGCGGGCCTCCTCGAGGGAGTTGACCATGATGCCGATGAGCATGTTGAAGAAGATGAACACCGCGAGCAGCACGAAGACGATGAAGTAGATCCATGCCCAGGGGCTGGTGGCCCCCACGGCGTCGGCCGCAACGGTGTTCCACCCCTCGAGGGTGAGCACCTGGAACAGGGTGATCATGGCCACCCCGATGTCTCCCCATGCCGCGGGGAGGACGTCGCCGAACAGCATCCAGCCCAGGATGCCGAAGACGTAGAGCACGAAGATGATCAGCAGGAAGAGCGAAGCGATGGGCAGCACCGACCGCCACAGGCCGCTCATGATCACGCGAAGGTCCGGCAGCACCGACACCACGCGCACCACTCGCAGCAGGCGCACCAGGCGCAGCAGCTGGGCGTTGGACGCCACGCCGGGGATGAAGACGGCGCCGATCACGATGATGTCGAAGATGTGCCAGCCGCTCTTGAAGAAGTCGGCGGGGTGCGTTGCGTAGGCACCGAACCGCAGCAGCAGCTCCAGGATGAAGATGCCGAGGAACACCTCATTGGCGACGGTGAGGGCGTTTCCGTACGGGTCGTTGATCGCCGGGTAGGTCTCGAGTCCGATGACCACGGCGTTCAGGGCGATGACGCCCACGATGAACGGGTTGAACCAGCGGGCATCCACGATGCGCCCGCAGGAACGTTCGATACGAAGGCGCAGGCCGGGTGCGGGGGTTGCGGTGCTCACTGGCGCCGCAGGATAGGGGAGGGGGCCGGCTAGACGACCGTACTGAGCGTGATGCCGTCGCCCACCGGCACGATCACCGTGCTCAGCGCGGGGTGGGCCATGGCGCCCTCGGCGAATTCGCGCAGCTCGCGCGCCCTGTCGTCGTCGGCTCCGCCACCGAACACGTTGTCGGCCACGATCATGCCGCCGGGCCGCACGAGCCGCGCGCAGGCGTCGAGGTAGGCGGGGTACGACGGCTTGTCGGCGTCGATGTAGGCGAGGTCGTAGCCCGGGCCCAGGCCGGGCAGCACATCGAGGGCCGGGCCCACGTGCACGGTTGCCTGGTCGTGGTAGCCGGCCTCGCGGAGTACATCCGCCGCGCGGTCGGCGCGCTGCTGATCGACCTCCAGGCAGTCGAGGTGCCCGCTGGGCGCCAGCGCGTCGCATATCCACAGGGCGGACGTGCCCACGAACGTGCCGATCTCCAGCACGCGCTGTCCGCCCGTGGCGCGCACCAGCACCGCGAGGAGGGCGCCCAGGTCGGGGTGGGTCATCATCTCCTCCCACCGGTCCCCGGCCATTCTCTCGGTGAGCCGCGCCACCGGTTCGGGAATGCGGGCCGAGCGGTCGAGCCACGCGGATATGTCGGCGGTGATGGGTGTGCGCTCGACGCTCATCGGTTGCGAAGGTAGCGCAGGGGGTAGAGGGCGAACGCCCCGAGCACCAGCAGGGTGACTGCCATGGCCACCAGCCCGGGCCAGGTGTCGGCCCAGGCCACCGTGCCCGTCAGCTCCGCTGCGCGCGAGGCGTTGAGCACGTAGGTGACCGGGTTGTACTCGGCGATCACCGCAAGCCAGCCGTGCAGGGCGCTCAGCGGCACGTAGGCCACCGACATGAAGACGGACAGGAACACCACGAGCTGCATGATCGGTGCCGCCTGGATGGTGCGGGCGCGCAGGGCGACCCCGATGGCCCAGAACGACGCCGCCGCGGCGAACATGAGCGCGAAGGCCACGATCAGCAGGGTGGCCGCCAGACCGGGCAGCATCACGCCGCCGATCATGCCCGCGATGAACACCACCGCCGTGGTGAAGAGCGCGCGGGCCTGGGCCGCGAGCATGGGCCCGAGCACCAGCGCGAGCCGTGGCGCCGGGCTCGATTGCAGCCGGTCGAAGAAGCCCCCCTCCAGGTCGCGCGCGAGGGTCATGCCGGAGTTGATGCCCGCGAACCCCGCACCCATGGTGGCGGCCATCGGGATCGTGAACGCCAGGTACGACTGGCCCGCGAACTGCGGCAGCGCCCCGATGCCGTGGAACGCCCCCGCCGTGGCGATGAGGATGAACAGGGGCATCACCAGCGATGGGATGAACACCGATGGCACCCTGCGCACCAGCAGCAGGTTGCGTCCGGCCAGGCCCAGGCTCACCGTGAGGGTCCTCATGCGGACATCCTCAGCCTGCGCCTGAGGGCGAGCGCCGATGCGCCCACCGTGATGATCGCGAG
>JBIIJJ010000067.1:0-7907 GCA_044233875.1 Miltoncostaeaceae bacterium
ATGGGCGCGCCGACGCCGGCCAGCATGGCGTCGAGCGCCTCGGCCTGGGCGATGGTGCGGGGGAAGCCGTCGAGCATGAAGTCATCCGTGCGGCCGGTGAGGCCCTCGCGGATCATGCCGATCACCACCTCGTCGGGAACGAGGTCGCCGGCATCCATGTACTTCTTGGCCTCGAGCCCGAGGGGCGTGCCCTCCTTGACCGCGGCACGCAGGAGGTCGCCGGTGGACAGGTGCAGCAGGCCGCGCTCCTTGAGGAGCTCTGCCTGGGTGCCCTTGCCGGCACCGGGAGGACCAAAGAGGACGAGGCGGGCTATGAGAGGAATCCTTCGTACGAGCGCATCATCAGCTGGGCCTCCATCTGGCGCATGGTGTCCAGGGCGACGCCGACGACGATGAGGATGGACGTTCCGCCGAAGAGCCCGAAGAACACGTTGCTCTCCGGCAGGTACCGGAAGATGATGTTCGGGAACTCGGCCACCAGCGCCAGGTAGATGGCGCCGGGCAGGGTGAGGCGGCTGACCACGCGATCGAGGTAGATCGCCGTCGGGCGCCCGGGGCGCACGCCGGGGATGAAGCCGCCGTACTTCTTGAGGTTGTCGGCCTGATCGGTCGGGTTGAACTGCACCGCTGTGTAGAAGTACGTGAAGAGCACGATCAGCAGGCCCTCGAAGGCGATGAACCACCAGGAGCCCGGGGACAGGAAGTCGGCCACGCCCTGGGCCCAGCCGGTACCACCCGCGAGCTCGGCGATGGTGGGCGGCAGGATCGTGATGGAGGCGGCGAAGATCACCGGGATCACGCCGGCCATGTTCACGCGGATCGGCATGTAGGTGGTGCCGCCGGATGTCATGCGGCGCCCCACCTGGCGTTTCGCGTACTGGATGGGGATGCGGCGCACGCCCTCGTTCACGAACACGATGCCGATCACGATGGCCACCGCGATGATGCCGATGATCACGGCGGTCACCGGCGGCAGGCCGAGCCAGCCGCGGATGGCGTCGGGCAGCGCCGACACGATCGAGCAGAAGATGAGCAGCGAGATGCCGTTGCCCACGCCGTTCTGGGTGATGAGCTCGCCGATCCACATCACCAGCGTGGTGCCGGCGGTGAGGGTGATGACGATGAGGAAGGTGCGCGACCAGCCCACGCCCGGCAGGGCGTCCTGCGAGCGGAAGTACAGGACGTAGGCGAGCGACTGCAGGAACGCCAGGCCCACGGTCATGTAGCGCGTGTACTGCGTGATCTTGGCGTAGCCCGACTCGCCCTCCTTCTGGAGGCGCTCGAGCGACGGGACCACGACCGTGAGCAGCTGCAGGATGATGCTCGCGGTGATGTACGGCATGATCCCCAGCGCGAACACGGCGAAGCGCGTGAGCGCGCCTCCCGCGAACAGGTTGAGGAAGTTCAGGATGTTCGTGGTGCCCTGGCTCTCCAGGGCAGCGGCCAGTCGCTCGGGCTGCACGCCGGGCACGGGCACGTACGAGCCGAAGCGGAACACCAGCAGCATCGCAGCGGTGAACCACAGCTTCTTGCGGAGCTCCGGCGAACGGAGCGAATTGAGCATGGCCTGGAGCATCAGCGGCGCCTAGCCGTCGTTGTCCCTGCTACTCGGAGGCGTTGCCGACGAGCTCGACGCGGCCGCCGGCCGCCTCGATCTTGGCCACGGCAGCTGCCGATGCCTGCTCGACTCGCACGGTCAGGGCGTGGCCGATCTCGCCAGTGGCGAGCAGCTTCACCGGGTATGCACGGTTGCCGTTGTTCTTCACGAGGCCGTGATCCATCAGGGCCTGGGCATCAACCACGTCGCCGGCCGCGAAGGCCCTGGCAAGCGCGCCCACGTTCACGGGCACCGAGTGGGTGCGGAACGGACCGATGGGCATCGACTTCTTGTGGTTGGGGCCGCGCAGCTTGCCCTTCTGCATGTGGATCGGGATCGTGCCGCCGCGGTAGCCGGGGCGCGGGCCGGGGCCCGAGCGCGCGCCGGCGCCCTTCATGCCGCGACCGCAGGTCTTGCCCTTGCCCGAGCCGGGGCCGCGGCCCAGGCGCTTGCGACGGTGCTTCGCACCGGGGTTGGGGCCGAGGTTCTCGAGGCGCACGTCCTCGGGGTTCACCTCGCCGCTCACGTTGGGCTCATCAGCTGCCACTCTGGACCTCCTCCACCTGCACGAGGTTGGCGACCTTGCGGATCGCCCCCTGCAGGGCGGGCGAGTCCTCGTGGACCGCCGTCTTCCCGATGCGACCGAGCCCCAGCGCGCGGAGCGTTCCGCGGTGGCGCTCGCTGCTCCCGATCTGGGAGCGGACCTGCGTGATCTTCAGCGTGCTCACGCGGTGACCTCCTCGGCCACCTCGGCCGGGGCGTCGCCCGTGGGCTTGGTGGAACCGCCGGACGTGCCGAGTACCTCGGCCACGGTCTTGCCACGGAGCTTCGCGACCTCCTCCGGCGTGCGGAGGCTCTTGAGGCCGTTGACCGTGGCGGTGACCAGGTTCACGGGGTTGGTGGTGCCCAGCGACTTGCTGAGGATGTCCCGCACGCCGGCCAGCTCGAGCACCGCGCGCACGCCACCGCCGGCGATGACGCCGGTACCCGGCGCGGCCGGCTTGAGCAGCACGCGACCGGCGCCATGGTGGCCGATGGTCTCGTGCGTGATGGTCGATCCGTACCGCGGCACGCGGAACATGTTCTTCTTGGCGTCGTCCACGGCCTTCTGGATGGCCAGCGGAACCTCATTGGCCTTGCCGTGCCCCACGCCAACCGCGTCCACCTCGTTGCCCACGACCACGAGGGCCGAGAACGAGAAGCGGCGGCCGCCCTTGACGACCTTGGCGACACGGTTCACCTGGACCACGCGCTCAGAGAGCTCAACACCCTCCGTCGTGACCTTCTCGCGCCTGCGCTCTGCCATTCTCTTCCCCGGTCCTAGAACTCGAGCCCGCCCTCGCGGGCGCCGTCGGCCAGGCTCTTCACCCGGCCGTGATACAGGTAACCGCCGCGGTCGAAGACCACCCGGCTGACGCCGGCGGCCTTGCCGCGCTCGGCAAGGAGCTTGCCCACTTCGCTGGCGGCGTCGCCCTTGGGCATCGCCTTGAGCGATGCCTCGTGCGAGCCGGCCGCAGCCACGGTGTGGCCCTTGTCGTCGTCGATGAGCTGCGCATAGATGCGCAGGTTCGACCTCGACACCGACAGGCGCGGACGCTCGGCGGTGCCGTGGACCTTGCCGCGGACGCGGCGGTGACGACGCGCGCGGGCGTCGCGAGTGCTGATCTTGCCCATGTCTCCTAGGCCCTCTTCCCGACCTTGCGGCGCACGACCTCGCCCTCGTAGCGGATGCCCTTGCCCTTGTAGGGCTCGGGCGGCCGCACGCGGCGAATCTCCGATGCGATCTGACCGACCTGCTGCTTGTCGATGCCCGACACCACGATCTGGGTGGCCTCGGGAACCTCGAACGTAATGCCCTCCGGCGGCTCGAACGTGACCGGGTGCGAAAAGCCCACGGCCAGCTCGAGGTTCTTGCCCTTGAGCTGCGCGCGGTAACCCACGCCCACCAGCTCGAGCTTGCGCTGGAAGCCCTCGGTGACGCCGGTGACCATGTTGGCCACGAGCGTGCGCGAAAGGCCGTGCAGCGAGCGGTGCGGTCCGCGGTCGGTGGGACGGGTGACCACGAGGGTGCCGTCCTCCTGCGCCACGCGGATCGGCTCGGTCACGACGTGCTCGAGCTCGCCCTTGGGGCCCTTGACCGAGACCTTCTGGCCGGCGATGTCGACGGTGACCCCGTCGGGCACCGGGATGGGTGCGCGTCCGATTCGGCTCATCGCCCCTCCCCTACCAGACCGTGCACAGGACCTCGCCGCCGACACCGCGGCGGCGGGCCTCATGGCCCGTGAGGAGACCCTGGGAGGTCGAGATGATTGCGACGCCCATGCCACCCAGAACCTTGGGCAGGGAGTCCTTGTCGGCGTACACGCGACGGCCGGGCTTCGACACGCGGTCGAGGCCGGTGATCACGCGGCGGCGGTCGTCGTCGTACTTGAGCTTCACGACCAGAGTGGAGCGCGAGCCGTCGGCGCTGGTCTCGTAGCCGGCGATGTAGCCCTGCTCCTCGAGCACGCGGGCGATGTCGGCCTTGAGGCGGCTTCCGGGCATCTCGACCGTGTCGTGCAGCGCCAGGTTGGCGTTGCGGATGCGCGTGAGCATGTCTGCGATGGGATCGGTCAGCATGTGGCTACCAGCTCGACTTCGTCATGCCGGGGATGTGGCCGGCGTGGGCCTCGTCGCGCAGGCAGATGCGGCACAGGCCGAACTTGCGGAACACCGCGCGCGAGCGACCGCACCGGTGGCACCGGGTGTACGCCTGAGTGGGGTACTTCGGAGGCCGGGAGGCCTTCACCTTGAGGGACGTCTTCGCCACGAGTTCGTGAACCTTCCTCTATCGCTTGCGGCCGCGGCCGCTGTACTTGCGCATCTTCTTGCGGCGACGGGCCGCCCGCTCCTCGGCGGTGTAGCCCTCCTCGCGGAACGGCATTCCGAGGGCCGTCAGCAGTGCCCTGGCCTCTTCATCCGTCGCGGCCGACGTGGTGATGGTGACGTTGAGGCCACGCACCTTGTCGACCTTGTCGTAATCGATCTCCGGGAAGATCGTCTGCTCGCGAAGGCCCAGGTTGTAGTTGCCACGCCCGTCGAACCCGTCGGGGTTGATGCCGCGGAAGTCGCGGATGCGCGGCAGCGCCACGGTGTTGAGCCGGTCGAGGAACTCCCACATGCGGGCGCCACGCAGCGTGACCTTGGCACCGATGGGCATGCCCTCGCGCAGCTTGAACTGGGCGATGCTCTTGCGGGCACGGGTGATTGCGGGCCGCTGGCCGGCGATGATCGCCAGCTGCTCCACGGCGGCGTCGAGCTCCTTGGAGTTCTGCTTGGCCTCGCCCACGCCCATGTTGAGCGTGATCTTCTCGATGCGCGGGTGCTGCATGGATGACGAGTAGCCGAACTGCTCCTGCAGCTTGGGCCGGATCTCGTCCTCGTAGCGCAGCTTGAGGCGCGCGGGCGGAATGGCGGTGTCGGTGCTCAATCCAGGGCCTTCCCGGTACGGGCGGACACGCGGATGCGCTTGCCGTCCTTCTCCTCGATGCGAACCCGGCACGGCTTCTTGTCGGTCGGGTCGATCGGCATGACGTTGGAAAGGTGCATGGGGGCCGGCTTCTCGATGATGCCGCCCGGGTCGTCCGGCGGACGCGCCTTGGTGTGGCGCTTCACCATGTTGAGGCCCTCCACCAGCACGCGCTGGTCGGTGGGCATCACCTCGAGGACGGTGCCGGTACGGCCCTTGTCCTTGCCGGCGATGCACATGACCTCGTCACCCTTCTTCACGCGGGCAGGCACTACAGCACCTCCGGTGCGAGGGAGACGATCTTCATGAACTGCTTCTCACGCAGCTCACGCGCGACGGGCCCGAAGATGCGGGTGCCGCGCGGGTTCTGGGCGTTGTCGATGATGACGGCGGCGTTCTCGTCGAATGCGATGAACGTTCCGTCGTCACGCGGGTGCGCCTTCTTGGTGCGCACCACCACGGCCTTCACGACGTCGCCCTTCTTGACGGCGCCATTCGGCGTGGCCTGCTTGACGGTGGCGACGATGGTGTCGCCCACGTGCGCGTAGCGTCGCCTGCTGCCCCCGAGAACGCGGATGCAGAGGATCTCGCGGGCACCGGTGTTGTCCGCAACGCGGAGTCGTGACTCGTTCTGGATCATCAGGCGCTCCTAGCGGGCCTTCTCGACGATCTCGACCAGGCGCCACCGCTTCTGCTTGCTGAGCGGGCGGCACTCGATCACGCGGACCACGTCGCCCACGCCGGCCTCGTTGCGCTCGTCGTGCGCGTGCAGCTTGGACGACGAGCGAACGGTCTTGCCGTAGATCGGGTGACGGCGCGAGGTGTCAACGCGCACGGTGATGGTGCGATCGCGTGCGTCACTGGTGACGATGCCCTGGCGCGTCTTGCGCTGGGCCACGCTCTCCTGCGGGGTCTCAGCCATTGGCGGCCTCCTCGGTGGCGAGCTCCCGCTCACGGGCGACGGTAAGGATCTGGGCGATCTCGCGCTTGCGCACGCCGATCTCACTGGTGCGCTCGAGCGCGCCCGTGGGCAGCTGGAAGCGCAGGTTGAAGAGCGCCTGACGCGACTCCTCGAGCTTGAGGGCGAGCTGGTCATCCGACAGCTCGCGCAGTTCACTGGCTTTCTGCGTCGGCATTACCTAGGCGTCCTCACGCGTCACGAACTTGCACTTCACGGGCAGCTTCATCGCGGCGAGGCGCATGGCCTCGCGCGCGGTCTCCTCGTCAACACCGGAGAGCTCGAACATCACCTTGCCGGGCTTGACGACGGCCACCCACGACTCGGGCGAGCCCTTGCCGGAGCCCATGCGGGTCTCGGCCGGCTTCTTGGTGACGGGCATGTGCGGGAACAGGTTGATCCACACCTTGCCCTGGCGCTTGATGTAGCGCGTCATGGCAACACGGGCGCTCTCGATCTGCCGGTTGGTGATCCAGGCATTGTCGAGCGACTTCAGGCCGTACTGCCCGAAGTGGACTTCCTGATTGCCCTTTGACAGGCCCTGGCGACGACCGCGGTGCGACTTGCGGTACTTGGTGCGCTTCGGCATCAGCATGGCGTCACCTCGCTCCCTGGCCCTGCGGGCCACCCTGTCCGCCGCCCTGGCCACCCCGGCCCTGGCCACCCCGGCCACGACCGCCGCCGCCACCACCAGCACCGCCGCCGCGGCCATCACGGCGCGGACGACGCGGGGGCGGGGCGTCGAGCTCGGTGCTGCGGCCACGGGCATCGACGACACCCTCCGGCAGCACCTCGCCCTTGTTGATCCACACCTTCACGCCGATGCGGCCGAAGGTGGTCTTGGCCTCGGCGAAGCCGTAGTCGATGTCGGCGCGCAGGGTGTGCAGCGGCACGCGGCCGTCGGAGTAGTGCTCCGAGCGCGACATCTCCGAACCGCCGAGGCGGCCACCGCACTGCACCTTCACGCCCTGGGCGCCGGAGCGCATGGCGGAGGTGAGCGCGCGCTTCATGGCGCGGCGGAAGGAAACGCGGTTCTCGAGCTGCTCGGCGATCGACTGGGCCACGAGGGTGGCGTCGAGCTCCGGGCGCTTGATCTCGTTGATGTTGATCTGGATCTGCTTGCCGGTGAGCTGGTTGAGCTCGCGGCGCAGGGCGTCCACCTCGGAGCCGCTCTTGCCGATCACGATGCCCGGGCGGGCGGTCATGATGTCGACGGTCAGCTTGGTGGCGTCCTTGCGGATCTGGATGTCCGACAGGCCGGCGTGGCTGAGCTTGCGGGTGATGTGGTCGCGCACGGCGCGGTCCTCATCGAGATACGCGGCGTAGTCGCGCTCGGTGTACCAGTTACTCTTCCAGCCCTGGAGGATGCCGATGCGGAATCCGGTGGGGTTGACCTTCTGGCCCATCAGGCACGTCCCTCTGCGTCGGCGCCCGGAATGCCCAGGCCGATGGTGATGTGGCAGGTGCGCTTGTTGATGCGGCTCGCGCGACCCTGTGCACGCGGGCGGAAGCGCCGCATGGTGGGACCCTCGTCGATGGTGGCGCGGGTCACGTAGAGCTCGCGCACGTCGAGTCCGGCGTTGTGGTCGGCGTTGGCCATGGCCGACTCCAGCACCTTGCGCACCGGCACGGCCGCGTCGCGGGTGGAGAAGGCGAGGATGGCCTGGGCCTCGGGCACGGACTTGTCGCGGATGAGATCCGCGATCAGCCGGGCCTTGCGGGCCGACACGCGCACGAACTTGGCCGTGGCCTCCGGGCGCGCCGGCTTGCGGTTGCGCACCTTGTCGGAGCGGGCCGGCTCATTGGTGGTGGCCTCGGGGGCCTCGGGGGCGTCGCCCTCGGTG
>JBIIJJ010000125.1:0-5233 GCA_044233875.1 Miltoncostaeaceae bacterium
CGCTCACCTCTACCATGCGCTCGTGCAGACGCCCTCGCCAGATCGCATCGTGGTGCTCCATTCCCCGGACGCGCCCGGGTACGTCGACGTGCGCGAGGGCACCACGACGGGGCCGCAGATCGCCACGGCCTTCCGCAGCGGGGGGCCAGGCACCGCCACCCTCGGGGCGGGCGAGATCACCATCAGCGCCCCGGCCCCGGCGCCCGCCGGCAGCCAGCGCCTGCTCATCGACCCCGATGGGGCAGTGGGTGGATACCTCGAATACCGGTGGCAGGCATCGATGATGCGTTGCGTGATCGCCCTGGTGAACGACGATCAGGGCGTGCTGGCATGGACCCGCGAGCGCAGCGCGATGCAGGCGCTGCTCTGGCGGCTGGGGATCCTGCGGTCGATCCCGTCGACCGCCGTGTTCATGGGCCAGGACGAGCGGGGGTCGATCGACTCGGTGGAGGGCGGCCACGCCCTCACCTGGCACGGCCGCGAACGGCTCGACCGGCACACGTCACTGCTGCTGGCCGTCGCCCCCGTGCTCGGGGCCCGCGCCTAGGGCATCGCCGGCGGGTCGGAAGCCCGCGCAGCGCATGACCGGCACGGGCGGGTACCGCGGCAGCCCCGGCGCCTCGCACATGGTGAATACCGATCGGCGCGTGGGCACCAGCCGCTGGAACGCGCACCGATCGCACAGCCCAACGGGCATGCGACGGGGCCCGCTGGTCACGCCGCGGGAGCCCCGGCCCGAAGTGCCTCGGCAAGCCCGGCGAGCGGCAGGTCGCCTTCCAGGTCACCATGGCGCGCGCGCACCGACGCCGTGCGGGTCTCCACCTCGCGGTCGCCCACCACGAGCAGGTAGGGCACCTTGCCCAGCTCGCCGTCGCGGATGCGCTTGCCCATCGACTCGCCCCGGGCGTCCACCTCGGCCCGCACGCCCGACCCCTTCAGCATGGCGCACACCTCATCGGCGTACGGGGCGTGGCGATCCGACACCGGGATCACACGCACCTGATCCGGCGCGAGCCAGAACGGAAGGTCGCCGCCGGTGTCCTCGAGCAGGATGCCCAGGAAGCGCTCGAGCGACCCCGTGATGGCGCGGTGGATGATGACCGGCCTGTCCTCGGTGTCGTCGGCAGTGGTGTAGCTCAGGCCGAATCGCTCGGGCATGTAGAAGTCGAGCTGGCAGGTGCCCAGCTGCCACGACCGGCCCATGGAGTCGGTGACCTGGATGTCGATCTTGGGGCCGTAGAAGGCGCCGTCACCCTCCTTGAGGCCGTACTCGCGGTCTCCCAGCGCGAGGCGCAGGGCCTCCTCGGCCTGGTCCCACATCTCCGGCGTTCCGGTGGCCTTCTCCGGGCGGGTCGACAGGAACATGGCCACGTCGGTGAACCCGAACCGGGTGTAGAAGCGCTCCGTGAGGTCGAGGATCGCCCTCACCTCCGACTGGATCTGGTCGGGGCGGCAGAACACATGGGCGTCGTCCTGCGTGAAGGCGCGAACGCGGAAGAGGCCGTGCAGCACGCCGGAGAGCTCGTGGCGGTGCACGTGGCCGAACTCGGCCAGGCGCAGCGGCAGCTCGCGGTACGACCGCCGCGTCGAGCGGAATACCAGGCAGGCACCCGGGCAGTTCATGGGCTTCACGGCGAACCCCTGCTCGTCCACCTCCGTGAAGTACATGTTGTCCTTGTAGTTGTCGTAGTGACCGCTCTGCTTCCAGAGCTCATCCGACAACATCGTGGGGGTACGGATCTCCTGGTACCCCATGGCGTCGAGCTCGGTACGCAGCGCCGCCTGGATCTCGTTCACCACCACCATGCCCTTGGGCAGGAAGAACGGGAAGCCCGGGCCGGCCTCGTCGAAGTAGAAGATGCCCAGATCGCGTCCCACCCGGCGGTGATCGCGGGCCCGCGCGGCCTCGAGTCGCTCGAGGTACTCGTCGAGCTCGGCCTTCGTGGGGAAGGCCGTGGCATATACCCGGGTGAGCATGGGGTTCTTCTCGCTGCCGCGCCAGTACGCGCCGGCGACCGAGAGCAGCTTGACGTGCCCGATCTTCCCGGTGTCGTGCACATGCGGCCCGCGGCAGAGGTCGATGAAGTCACGCTCGCGGTAGAGCGAAACATCGCTCTCGCCCTGGCGGCCGAGTTCCTCGACCTGATCCACCTTGTAGGGCTGCGCGCGCTCCTCGAAGAACGCCTTGGCATCGGGGATGTTCATGACGCTGCGCTCGAACGGCGCCTTCGCCTTGGCGATGCGGTTGATCTCGGCCTCGATGGCCGGGAAGTCGTCCTCGGTGATGGGCGCGTCGAGCTCGAAGTCGTAATAGAAGCCATCCGCGATGGGTGGCCCGAAGCCGAAGCGCGTTCCCGGGAACAGGCTCATCACGGCCTCGGCCATCACGTGCGCGGCCGAGTGGCGCATCACGTACAGGTGGTCGTCACCGCTCTTGCCCGTGACGATGGCGATCTCCTCGCCGTCACCCAGCGGCCGCGCGAGGTCACGGATCTCATCCCCTACGCGCACGGCGAGGGCGGCCTTGGCGAGGCCCGGGCCGATCGCGGCAGCGGCATCGTGCCCGGTGGCGCCGGCGGGCAGGTCGAGCCGATTACCGTCGGGGAGGACGACGTGCATGTGTGGGCGTGCTCCTCGAAGGGGCTGACGTGACGGCGGCCGATGCTAGCAATGGCGCCGAACCCCCCGAACCCCCCTTGCGGGGCGGTGGGAAGGGGCGGAAGATGCGGCGGTCATGCGTTGGCTGCTCTGCGGATCATCACCCACCCCGGTCACGCGCCGCGTGGTGCCCGCCATCCTGGTGTCGCTGGTGCTCGCCCTGTTCGGCACCGTCTTCCTGGTCTGGGCCCCCGACATCGGCATCGGCTGGCTGCGCGCCACCTACGTGCTCTTCGTGGTGGTGGTGCTGAAGCTGCCGCTCATCGGGATCCTCTGGTGGCTCATCGCCCGCAACCACGAGTGGCCGAGCACGCAGCCCACATGGCTGCCGCCGGAGCAGGCGGAGATCCTCGCCTACCTCGAGAACCAGGCCCAGCAGGCGGCCGCCATGCCGGATGCCGTGGAACGCCTGGAATACCTCTCGCAGGAGGCCTGGCATGTGGCCGACCGCCTGGATGGCAACGCCAAGGTGGATGCCCTCACCGTCGCCCTGCGCATCGACCTCGTGCGCGAGCGGGCGCGACGGGAACGCAGTGAGCACTGACCCGCTGCTGCGGGATACGCCTGGCATCGGCGAGGGGCCCGACGTGGACCTGCTGCTGGCCGCCCTCGTCACGGAGCGCGAGGGCCAGCGCAATCTCCTCGCAGGAGACCCCCATGCCGCCCGTCCCTACATGCGTGCCGCGGCCGCTGCGTACCTGGCCTCGTTCCCCATTGCACGACCCCGCTCGTGGGGCAGGCTGATCGGGGCGGTGAAGGCCGCGATACTCGCCGGGGACGCCACTGACACCGCCCGCGCCGCGGCCGGACACCTGGGCGATGTGGCCGACAGCCCGCCGTCGTGTTACCTCGGCGCACTGTGCGCGGTTGTACTGGGCGATGATCCGCGGGCGCTCGCCCTCTCCCCCGGCATGAGGAGCGGCGGGGAGGCCTTCGGTCGCGCCGCGGACGGGCTGGACGCCATCGCACGAGGCGATTCGGAGGCCCTCGAGCGCACCTGCGCCGCCATCGAGCAGGATTTCTCATCCCGCGACCAGCACCTCACGGGGGTGGCGATCGCCGATACCGCCCAAATGCTGATCGCACTGTCACGAATGAGAAGTTCCGGTAAAGAAAACCCCTCATTAACGTTGTAAGGCTTGATCCTCCGGTGGGGACGTGCATAATCCAGTCATGCGACGGGTTCTTCGTGAATCCGACCGCATTGCGGATCTGAGCGGCGGACGTTCCGAGGTCGGGGGGCCTCGGTAGTGCGGGAAATCGGGGGGTTCCCCGCGCCGTCCGCCGCCAGCCGCCTTCCCTGCGATGCTGTCACCGGTGAATCCGGTTCGCACACGCGTGCGCAGGGCGGCCGAGGCCCTGCTCACCGCCAACTGGCGCGAGGGCGTGGGGCGCACGGGCGTCCGCTACGCCTACACGTGCCCCGACGGCGAGAAGTACCCGTACCAGTGGTTCTGGGATTCCCTCATGCATGCGCTGGCATGGAATGAGATCGCACCCGCCAGGGCCGCGGACGAACTCAGATCCCTGGCGGCGGCGCAGGCCGAGGACGGCCTGATCGGGCACACGATCTTCTGGGATCGGCCCGTGCGACCGGCGCGGCTGGCGTTCTACAACGTGCGGCGCCGGGCCGACCTGATGACGGCGACGATCCAGCCGCCGTTCCTCGGATGGGCCTGGGCCGAGGTGGCCGAGCGGCTGGACGACACCGAATTCACGGCGCAGGGGCGCGACGTCGTGAGCCGGTACCACCAGTGGATCGACCGGCAGCGCGTTGACGACAGCGGGCTCGCGTGGGTCATCCTCCCCGACGAGACCGGCTGCGACGCCTCACCGGTGTTCGACTCGGCGCTCGGCTGGCGCAGGCACGGAACACCGGGCTTCGCCGCGCTGGTGGCAGATGCCCGGCGGCACGACTTCTCGTTCCTGCGCATACGTGCCGACGGCGGCTTCGTGGCCGCCTGCCCGCTGGTGAATGCATCGCTTGCGCTCGGGCACATTGGCCTGGCGGCGCTCGGCCACCCCGGGGCGCGCGAGCGCGCACGCGAGATCACCGATGCGATCGTCGACAACCTCTGGGACGACGATGCGGGCATCTTCCGCCTGCTCGGGCCGGACGGCCGCCCCGTGCCGGTGAGTGCCTGGCAGGGGCTTGCACCCGCCGCCCTCCCAGACCTACCCGGAGAGATACGCGTCCGCGTGGTGGATGACTGGCTGCTCAGGGTGGACCGCTTCTGGCCCCCCCATCCGGTGCCGTCGGTGAGCCAGGACGACCCGTCATTCATGCGCGGTGACGGCCGCTTCATCCCCAAGTACTGGCGCGGACCCTCGTGGCCATTCACGCCCCCCTTCGCCGTGCCCGCCCTGCAGTTGGCCGGCCGCCATGCCGAGGCCGCGGTGCTGGCGGCGCGCATCGACGAGCGGCTCGACGCGCAGGGGTTCCGCGAGTACGTGGACCCACTGGACGGCACGGGAATGGGCGCGCGCGCGTTCAGTTGCCAGGCGGTTGCGCTCGCGGTGCAGGCCTGGGTCGAGCGCCCGCCGATTCCCGCTCGGGCCTAGCCGGCCTGCGGCA